>JBAWEN010000234.1:0-4560 GCA_049591215.1 Methylocystis sp.
GGTTCGACCGGCGTTGAGCGTTAATTGGATAAAGATGCAATCTTGAGTGCGCCGAACGCCAAGATAATTTTCGTCGGCGACCAATGCGCCGATCGGATGCTCGGCGATGACCTGGAAACGGTCGTCCTTAGGCGCTTTCAGGGCCTCGACCATCGCCTCGTAGACGATGTCGCCGACCGTGCGACGATATTCGGCGGACTTTCCTTGGATGAGATCAATGCGTGCGAGCGGCATGTGCGATCCTTACTAACTAGCGTCGACAGTAGTCGCGGCGAAGCGCCGAACAGGGCTGATCTGCCCGGCGCGGTCCTCAAGCCGCGTCGTCAATTTTATTGAGCAATTCCGTCAACCGCTCGACTTGTTGCAACAAGATGCCGCCGACGCCGAGGGCGAACCAGACGCCGATCACAAATCCCCAGTGAATCGGCGCGGCGAAGAATTCCTCCCGAAACCAGAATGTGTGTCCCCATTCGTTGAAGCCAACGCTGACCAGGATCATGAACGGGCCGACGACAGCGAGCGTCAACGGAACCGA
Source organism: Methylocystis sp. (assembly GCA_049591215.1). Lineage (GTDB taxonomy): Bacteria > Pseudomonadota > Alphaproteobacteria > Rhizobiales > Beijerinckiaceae > Methylocystis. The sequence continues at coordinate 536 of JBAWEN010000234.1, forward strand.
AATGCCCTTGGCGTAGAGCGGCAATCGGGTCCGCGCGTAAATCCAGGCGGAACCGCCGAGAAGCACATAGAGCGGGAAGTTGAAATAGAATTCGATGATATGATTGGCGGTGAATGGCGTGTCGCGAACGGAAACCTGATGCCAGGAATTGTCCTGCTCGGCGAAGTAACTGCCGGCCCAGTAGACCGCGAAGGTATAGACGCTGATCCACATGGTCAGGGTGAAATAGCGGGTGATTTCCTCTTTCGGCGACATGGCGTCCATATTCTGGTCGCGCGTGAACCAGAGATATCCCCAAAGCGCGGGGAAAACCACGGTCAGCACGGCCAGCTCGATATAAAGCAGGCGCATCCAATGCGTCGCGAAAGCTGGTTCGGATGAATCGAGGCCGGTCGATACGCCGTAGACGCCCTGATACAGCCGAAGCCCGACGTAAATGACCGTCAGCCCGGCGAAGGTCGCCAGATATTTGTACAACTCCCTGAGGTACCACGGCAGCCCAAAGCTCGCATGCGCGGCGACGACGGGTTGGATTTCATGTGATGTCACGGACATGGCGATTGCCTTTTAGGTTCATGAATTCTCGTGGCCGACGTTAGTTGAACGTCGGAATGATGGCGGTCGAGACGCTGGCGATGTGGCGTTGGCCGTTCGCGTCATAGAGGAACAGGAGACCGCCCAATCTGCTGTCCGCATCGCGAATGAGCCCGTCCAATCTTTCTCGCTGCCACAAGGAGTCCGTCGCGGTTAAACGGACGGTTCGCGTTTCTCCCGGCTGAATCGGATCGGCGGAGTCGAGGCTCATTCCTTGCGGAGCGATCAGCGTGTCTGGCTCGCCTGCGCGAGACGGGCCGACGCCAGGGTTGAGAAAACGCACATTGGCCGTCGCGAATTCTCCGATCTGGACGGGCTGGTCCGACGCGTTGTGGATTTGCGCGACGATAGTCAGGGACCGGGCGGGAACGTTGAATTCCGCGCGCTGAACTTTCAATTTCACCAAGCCATTGACGGCCGCGGGCAGAGGCTCGATCTGATCCATTCCGGCCTGAAGCGGAATGGCGCTGGGATATTGCCGATCCGTCATCGCCTGAGCGCCGAACACGAACAGGGGAACCCCTGCAAGCATTAGCACGGCGATTTTCCTGTCGAGCGGCGTGATCAATGCTTTCTCCTGGCCGAGCGCAAGCATTTTGTAGCGGGGCAGGAACAGCGGCCGCCGCACCCACCAGAGCAGCCAGGCCGAGCCGAGCACGATCCAGAACGCATGCCACGCGACGCCATTGGCGAGGCCGTAGCTCTCCATGTCGATCATGTCGCCATTGAGCGTTTTCACTTGATTGGTGAAGGCGGCGGGATCGCCGGCGACTTCGAACCACTGCCCCGGCCCCATGACAGCGCCGGCGTCATGCAGATTGAAAAACGGATGGAGATGATATCGGCCGGGCAGGCGCGCCTTGAGCACGATTTTGAAGTCGTAATCGCCGCCCAGCTTCAGCGCGGCGGAGCTGACGGAAGATTGCCCGTTCAGATAGCGTTCGGTGCGGATGAACACGGGTCCGGGCGACGAGACGTTGAGATAGGTAGCGTCTGGTTTGGGCACGCCGCGCGGCCAGTCCTCGGCGACATGAAATTTGCCGGTGATGACCAACTCGTCGTTGACGTTGAGTTTCTCCCGCGACCATTGCACATCGTACCATTGGATGGTGCGCATCCGAATGAATGGCTCCAGCGCCTTTTCGCCATGGGCCGCCGCGCCGCTTGGGGCAAGCGTCAGGCAGCATGCGCCTAAGCCGAGGAGGCCGAGGAATTTCTTGATCGTTTTCAGCATGGCCACGCCCTCGGTTAGATTTTTTGGACGAAACGGGTCGTTGCGAACGCTTTGCCGATGAACCACCAAGCAGGGTACATCAACGTGCACAACAACCCCGAGCAGAACGCCGACAGCGGCGTCGCGACCTGTCCGTAGGTCCTCAGCGTCCCTCGTTCGATGAGCCGCAGATATTCGGGCGTGCCGGCGCGGATATATTCAAAGCCGAACAGATCGGCGACGGTCAGTTGCGCGCCGCCATATTCCACCGGCACGTGAAACATCGCGAAAATTGGCCAGTTGCTCGGATAGAACAGCAGCGCGAACGCCATTCCGCCGAAGATGCTCGTCACCGTCACGCTGTTGCTCAGCATCAATATGGCGTCGAGCACGAGAGCGCTCGGCAGCATGGTCGCCGGCAGCACCTCGTTGATCGGGAAATAGTTCCACAAATGATAGGCGAAGAAGCGCGCGATCCAGGTTCCGATCAAAAGGCATGCGATGCACAAGGTCGCGCCGAGCGGCAGACGGAAATGGGTCCAGAGGACGGCCTGGACGGCGGCGGGAAATGTTATCATCATCAAGGGAGTGACCAGCGGCCACCATTGCCGGTCCTTCCAGTCGACCCAAAAGTCCCAGTCTCCGACCGTCAGCGCCACATGAAGGTGAAACGCGCCGATGAACAAAAACAGCGCCAGCACCAGGATAAGATAGTCATAGGCCCGGGAAAGCCTCGCTTTTTCTCCCGTGTAAGGTTGCGGTGGAATTTCGAGATCGGTGCTCGTCATGGAAGTCTCCTGACAAAGGCGGCTGTTCGCCGGATTGCCGTATCGTTGCCGCCCGTCGCCCGCGAACCTTTAGTTCGAGACGGGCGTCGGAGACGGCAATCTAGGCGCCCAGGTGAACCGCGTGAAATGATGAGATTTAATGGTGGTATGAATGAAAATCACAGGCCGGAAACGCGCCTTTAAAAATTTGCACGCGGGATATGAACTCGCCAACGAGAACACCGACCGATAGGCGTTTGAAAAATGCCGGAACTGCGAAATTTCGATCTCAATTTGCTGGTCGCCTTCGATCTGCTCATGCAAGAGCAGAACGTCTCGCGCGCGGCCGAACACATGTTCGTCAGTCAATCGGCGATGAGCCACATTTTGCAGCGCTTGCGGCAACAGCTAGACGACCCGCTGCTCGTCAAGACGCCGTCCGGCATGAAACCGACGGACAGGGCGCTCGCCTTGATCGGCCCGGTCAGGGCCGTCCTTCGCGACATAAGGAATTTGATCAACGCCGAAGAAGAGTTCATCCCGGCGACAAGCGCGCGGCGCTTTGTCATCGCGGCGACCGACTATATGGATTTTCTGATCGTTCCAGCGCTCGTCGAGCGCATTGCGCGAATAGCGCCCGGCGTCGACATCCACATCAAACGAACGGAAACGCCGTTTCCCGAGAGGGAGCTGGAATACAATGATCTCGATTTGGTGCTGGGGTTCGAGGCGATCTTGAACCCGCCGGGCCATATGGTCGTCCAAAAGCTGTTCGAGGATCGCATGACGTGTCTGGTCGCTCGGGATCATCCCGCCAGCCGTGCGGAGCGTCTGACGCTGGACGAATATGTCGCGCTGAAGCATATGCTGATTTCACGCACAGGAACACGCATCGGATTGATCGACGAATGGCTGGCCGGAAAGGGGCTGGAGCGTCGCATCGCGCTGATCGTGCCGCACTTCCTCTCCGCGCCGTTCATCGTCGCCAGGACGGATATGCTGTTGTCCCTGCCTGAACGAATCGCCCAGAAATTCCTGGACCTCGCGCCGCTCAGCATATTGTCCGCCCCGATTGATCTTCCCGCCTACGACTTGGTGATGGTGTGGCACCCGTTGCGCGAGAACGATCCCGTTCATCGCTGGCTGCGCGGTCAGATACTCGCCATTTGCCAAACGCTGGACACGCCCGCCGTTGCGTCGGTCACCGACCCGGCAGGCCGGGGGCGAGAGCCTTGACCGCGATCAGAAGGTATGGCGGCCTGGACAGCGCCTCGCCGCCGTTCAGGACGGCCGAGCGGTGAAGTTGATTGATCACGGCGTAGAGCTTGCCTTCCGGCCCAAAAGCCAGGGAGTCGACCCACGCCAGTTCCGGGCTTTGCGCGAGCCGGTAATAGCTTCGATCCGGCTTGATGACGCCGATCGCGTTCGCCGCGAGGTCGCCGAGATAAATA
>JBAWEN010000235.1:0-5808 GCA_049591215.1 Methylocystis sp.
CCCCCTTCTCGCGCGCGTGGGACAAGGGACGCGCCGCGCCGCTCACGCTTGCCATCAGCGCCGAACCGTCGCAGATTCGGCGCGCGCGTTCCGTTGGCTCGGAAAGGATCGAGCACCAGAGGCCGAATGGTTCGCCAAATGTTTTGGCTAAACTGATAACCAGGAGCGGACCCCATGCGCGGCAAGGCTCCGTCCAACGAAAACAAGTCGTCGCAAGACTACGTGCATGTCGATGTCGGTGAAAATTGGCTCGAGACGCGTGTCACCCCCGGCGACGCCTTTTATCGGTTCGCCAACGACTCCAGGGGCATCGCCCAACTGATCAATCTGTGTCGCCAGCGCGGCGTCGGCAAGATCTACATGAAAGCCGCCGGCGAGCATGGCGCGCGGGCGCGGCACGCATTGACGGTCGCCGGCATGTCCGTCACCGCGGCCAATCCGCTGCGCGCGCGGATTTTCGCCGACGCGGGCCGCTCGAAAAACGCGCGGCGCGCGGCGACGCTTCCCTTCGTCGGCGCGAGCATCGCATTGGGCTTGGCGGGGCTCTCGGCGTGGCAATGGAGCCGCGCGGAGCAAACGGTGGAGTCGGCGAGTGAAACAACCAAGGGATGGTTGTCCGACGCGACGCAAAAGCTCGAAAACGCGCCGAGCGCGATAGCGTCGTATCTCGCCGGGCTCGCTGACGCCGGCTCCGATCGCGACCAGCGGGAACAACGGGATTTGACGGCCAGCCGCGGAGCGCTCGCCGACGCTCGGCTCACGAGCGGCGATCGCGCGGCGGTGCTGCAATCGCATGGAGACAGCCTGGCCGTCATCAAGGCTTTGTCGGACGCCAATCCCGGCGGCGACGGGCGGCGGCGCGACTTGCCGATCGCTCACGGCGATGCGCGACGCGCGCAAGTCGACAGCGCGGCGGAATTGCAATCCTTCCGCGACAGCATAACCGCCAGCAAGGCATTGTCGGACGCCGATCCCGGCGACAAATCGCGGCGGCGCGAGTTGGCGGTCGCCCAGCAAAAACTCGGCGACGTTGAAATCGCCCAGGGCGATCTGGCGGCGGCGATGCAATCCTACCGCGACAGCTTCGCCCTCAACAAGATTTTGTCGGCCGCCGATCCTGGCGACGCCGCGTTGCGACGGGATTTGGCGGTCGGTTACGAGAAGCTCGGCGACGCCCAGCTCGCCCGAGGCGATCCGGCGGCGGCGCTGCAATCCGACCGCGACAGCTTCGAACTCTTCAAGGCTTTGTCGGCGGCCAATCCGGGTGACGCCGACCGGCGACGGGATTTGGCGGTCATCCACGAAAAACTAGGGCAAGTCCAGCTTGCCCGGGGCGATCGCCCGGCGGCGTTGCAATCGTTCCGCGACGACGTAGCCGTCAGCAAGGGCTTGGCGGACGCGGAGCCAGGCGACGCCGGGCGGCGACGGAATTTGGCGGTCGCTTACGAAAGACTCGGCGACGTGCAGCTTGCCCAGGGCGATCTGCCGGCGGCGGCGCGGTCTTACGGCGAGAGCTTCGCCCTCATCAAGGCCTTGGCGGACGCCGCGCCAGGCGACGCCGGGCGGCGACGGGATTTGGCGGTCGCCCACGAAAAACTTGGCGACGTTCAGCTTGCCCAAGGCGATCTGGCGGCGGCGCCGCGATCCTACCGCGACAGCTTCGAGACCTTCAAGGCCTTGTCGGCGGCCGATCCGGGCGACGCCGGGCGGCGGCGCGACATAATCGCGATATATTTGAAATTGTCGATCGCCGAGCCGCCCAACGCCCGCGACTACTTGTTAAAGGCGCGGGCGATCGTGAAAGAACTCGCGGACAGCGGGCGCTTAACGTCGCCCGACCGAGCCTTCGCGGCTGAAATAGAGCGGCGGTTGAAAGGGCCGGAGGGCTCCGCTGTCGCCGGTTCCCCCGGCGAACAAAAGAAGTGACGCCGCTTTGCCGCGGGCCTCGTTCTTCGCCGGGAGGTCAAAATCTGACGCTTGGCGCCAGTGAAAGGGAATGCCGCGGGCGCTCGCGGCTGGACCGGTTTTGACCCAATTCGGACCTTCCGCACCGGCTCCCGAGACCTCGGCGGGCGCCCGCCTGGCGCCGGCGCCGACGGTCAAGTTTGATTAGATCTTGCCCGCCTTGCGCAAGACGCCGTAGACCTGTTCCAGCAGCGCGCCATTGTGGTTTTGTTTTTCGTCTGGCTGGCTGTTGAGGCCCACGACGATGACCGCGCTATTTTTAGGGAAGTACGCATAGAGCACGCGGTAGCCCAGCGTCATTCCCTGATAATACCAATACGCGCCGAACACCGGGCGGAAGCCCGCGCCGACGCCAAGCCCGAACGCGCTCGGGTGCTCTTTGGAAGCGCCAGAGATGGGCTCGCCGGTCTTGTCGGAGACAAGCGTCATGAGTTCGCCGCGCTGCTTGTCGGCCAGGAGTGGCCCTTCATAGAGCGCGCGCGCCCAGCGCGAGACATCTTCCATCGACGAGACGATGCCGCCGGCGCCCTGCATCCAGGAGACACTGTCGCTCTTGACGTCTTTCCCGAGCAGCGGCGCGAGCGGCTCGTTGATGGGATCGTGGCTGAAGAAGTAGCCGGAGACCATGCGATCCGTGATCGACGCCGGATACAGATTTTGTTCGTAATAGCTGTTCTTTAGCCCAACCTGGTCGAACAGCCCGCGCACGACGTCGGCGTACGGTTTGCCGCTGGCCTTTTCGACGATCATCTGGGCCAGGATGTAGTTGGTGTTCGAGTACGTCCAGCCGCTGACGGGCTCGGGCTTTCCGTTGTGTGGGTACGCCGACGCGATCAGTTCCTCCGGCGAGAACCCGTGGCTGGGATCGTCGCCCATGATCTTGGCGATGGACGGCTGGTTGTCGTAGCCCGGAATGGGGCTCGTCATGTCGAGCAACCGGTGAATCGTGACGTCCTTCCATGCCGGGTACTGCGGCAGCCACTTGCCGAGCTTGTCCTCGATCGTCAGCTTCTCCGCGGTTTCGAGGCGCAGGATGGCGACGGACGTGAACGACTTCGTGATGCTACCAATCTCGAAGAGGTCGGCCGGCGTGACCTTCGCGCCCACGCTCGGGTATTTCGTCGTGCCGGCTGCAAGGTTGATGTTCTTCTCGGAGCCCTTCAGGCTGATGCTCAGAGACGCCGCGGAGATGTGCTCCGGTTTCGCGCGGGTCGCAATGTATTGGGCGAGTGCTCTCCGCAGGGAAAGCGTGAGGGCCGCATCGCTCGATTGGGCGGTGGCGGGCGAGCAGGCGCTCAGCGCGACCAGGGTGGCGACGGCCGATCGGTACATGCGTTCTCCCACCAGAGTTACGGTCGTTTGTTCTTAGCCGACATTGCCCAGATGCTGTCAGGTCTAAATGTAAGTCTGTCGCGAACGATGAGTTTTGACAAGCCGGGGCGGCCGACGCGCCTTGCGGATGCGGCCCGGGGCACGCCAATGCCGCGCCGTGCACCCAAAATTATAGCGATTGCAGTCATCGAGACACACCTTTCCCGTCGCTTTCGATCAGGCGCGTGACAACCCAACGCACTATGCCGTTGATGTACACGGCGGCGGTCGAAGTTCCGCGATCATGCGCAGGATATCGGCGAGAAGATTGCGCGGTATGGCGACCTCGGCCATCTGGAACGCGACGTAGCGGCCATGGCCTCGCAACCTTCGCGCTGAGTGTTATGAGGTTCTCCTTGGGAGCCGAGACAATTTTGACGACGCTGTTGGCGCATCGCCGACCTCGACATCTTCTCCGCTCAGAGCCCGCGACAAGGTTCCAAGCGTCAGATTTTAACCAGGGTCTTTCCGGTTTGGATTGAACCGGAAATACTCCAGCTCCACTTATGTCGTCGTGCTTTCGGAAGGCAAGACCGGCGTCCACTTTTGCGAAAATGCGCTCCATGGAGCCGGTTCGCGATTTTTCGATCCCGCGGGGGCTCGCCTCACTTCCCCACATAACTCACCCGCCACAGCGTCCCGTTGCCGTCCTCGGTGAACAGCAGCGCGCCGTCGGGGGCCTGCGTCACGTCGACCGGGCGGCCCCAGACTTTGCTGTCGTCGATCACGAAGCCGGTTACGAAGTCCTCGTAGACCCCGGTCGGATCGCCGTCCGAAAAGCGCAGGCGGATGATCTTGTAGCCCGCGCGTTTCGAGCGGTTCCACGAGCCGTGCAGCGCGACGAAGGCGTCTCCCTTGAACTCGGCCGGAAACTGCCCGCCTTGATAAAAGCTGATGCCGAGCGGCGCGCTGTGCGGCTGGATCAGCACGTCGGGGACAGCGATTTTTTCGGCGAGGTCGGGCCGCTCGCCCTTGTGGCGGGGGTCTTCGTGGGCGCCGATGTAAAACCAGGGCCAGCCGTAGAACGCGCCGGGGACGACCCGCGTCGCGTAATCGGGCGGCAGGTCGTCGCCGAGCAGGTCGCGCTCGTTGACGACGCACCACAGCTCATCCGTGCCGGGGCGGATCGTCACGCCGGAGCAGTTGCGCAGGCCCGAGGCGAAGACGCGGCGGTTCTTCCCCTCGGGATCGAAGGCGGCGACCAGCGCGCGGCCGGGTTCCGCGCTGGCGCCGAGCCCTTCCGCCTTCTCCAGCGCCGCGGCCTCGGCGCGGACCGGCGGCGTCTTGCCTTCCGCGACATTGGTCTGCGAGCCGATCGCCACGTAAAGCGTCTCGCCACCCCGCGAAAAGGCGAGATCGCGCGTCCAGTGGCCGGCGCCGGCCGGCAGACGGACGATGGTCTCGGTCGCGCCGGACGGCTTGAACTCGCCGCTTTGATAGGGATAGCGCAGCACCGAGTCATGCGTCCCGACATAGACGTAACGCGGGTTCGGCCCCGGCGGATAGAAGGCCAGTCCATAGGGCCGGTCGAGCCCCGCGGCGAAGACCTCGTCGCGGACCGGCGCGGTCTGGCCGGGCGCGAAGCGCAGCACGCGGACGCGGCCGCCCGTGCTCTCGGCAAGGAACAGATCGCCGTTCGGCGCGAAGCGAACGACGCGCGGGCCCTCGAAGCCGGAGGCGATGATTTCGGCCGTAAAGCCCGGAAGCGTCTTGAGTTCGGCGCCCGCGGGGCGCGGGACGACCTCGGAGCGGCTGGCCTTGGGCTCGGTGGCCAGCGGCGCGGGTAGATCGGAAAGCGTGATTTTATGCCGCGCGCCCGGCGCGTCGATGCGCCAGTCGCCAAATGTCGCGGGGGCGTTTTGGTCCGCCGGCGCGGCCTGCGCCAGCGCGCCGGCGCAGACGAGCAGCGCGCCGAAAATGGACGCGCCGAAAACAGTTGCGGTTTTGGTCATGTCCGCGCGCCTCTCGCGTTTAAGTCTACCACTTGGGGAGACTTAAACGCGAGGCCGCGCCAGGGCAAGATCAAAGTCAACCCGGGAGTGGCTTACGCGGGTTCCTGAAGATGCGCTTCGATGAACCACAGCGCCTTTTCGAGCGAGCGGGAATAGGCGGTGAAGATGTCCGAGGTGTCGGCGTCGCCGGCCTCGTCGGTCTGGTCGATCGCCTCGCGCACCAGATCCGCGGCGGTCCCATAGCGTTCGCGCAGCGCGCCGAGATGATCTTTCGAGGCATGAATATTGGTCGGATAGGGCGCGAGCGACGAAATTGGCTAGCCGATTCTCTTTTATAGCCTCTGCCAATGTCATTTCGACGATCCTCTAGCAGAGAAAACCTCATCAAGTTTTTCTAAGATCTTTATATGATTAGCGGTCGTGGCACTTGCTAGGCTAAATAGCGTGTTTGAACCCGATCCAATTCGGCGTTCAAAGATAAATTGCCTTTCCTGCACAGGGACATTGCGCCGGAATGCAC
>JBAWEN010000236.1:0-5809 GCA_049591215.1 Methylocystis sp.
CCGAAATCGACGATCAGCGTCTTGTCATGGCGGTCGGCGATTTCGTGATGGAAGTCGGCGGTCATCGGCGGTTTCCATGAAGGCTTGCGCCTGCCGCGAGGGAAGGCTGCGTCCATAGGGCGTCGCGAAGACGCCCGTCAAGTGAGCGGTTAAGGCGCGATATCGCTTCTCTTCAACGCCGCGACGAAGAACCCGTCGGTGCCCGAGGACAGCGGCGAAAAGCGCAGGCCGACGCCAAGTTTCGAGGCGAAGCGGGCTAGATCCGGCAGGCCGGCGCGGTCGGCGGTCTCTTGCGCCGACAGCGGCGAAAACGCCGGCGCCGACGCGGCGAACTCCGCGATCTGGTCCTCGTTTTCCTCGCGCAACAGCGAGCAGGTCACATAGACGATGCGCCCGCCAGGCTTGACGAAGCGCGCGGCGTCCCTAAGCAATTGGCGCTGGGATTTTTGCCGCAGTTCCAGCGCGCCGGGCGCGAGCCGCCATTTGGCGTCGGGGTGGCGCCGCCAGGTTCCCGTGCCGGTGCAGGGCGCGTCGATCAGCACGATGTCGCAGCGTCCTTCGAGATCGGCGAGAACATCCTGCTTTCCGCGCGGCGCCCGGAGTTGCACATTGCGCGCGCCGGCGCGCTCCAGGCGCTCATACATCGGCGTCAGCCTGCGCCCGTCTTCATCATAGGCGTAGATTTGGCCGCGATTGTGGGTTTGCGCCGCGAGCGCCAGCGTCTTGCCGCCGCCGCCGGCGCAAAGATCGAGAATTTGGTCGCCCGGCGCGGCTCCGCATAGCAGCGCGGCGAGTTGCGAGCCTTCGTCCTGAGTCTCGACAAGGCCCTTCACAAAGGCTGGTTCCGCCGAGAGCGCGGGGCCGCGCCCATCGGCGCCGGGCATGATGCGCAAGCCCAGCGGCGACAGCGGCGTCGGCGCCGGATGCAAATGCTCCAGCTTGGCCAGCGCCTCCTCGCGCGTGCATTTGAGGATGTTCACGCGCAAGTCGAGCGGCGCGCGGGCGGCCAGCGCCGCGCCTTCCGCCGCCGCGTCATCGCCCAACGCGACCTCCAGCCGCGATTCGAGCCATTGCGGAAAGTCGCCGCGCACATGCGCCGGGGCGCCCGAAAGGCTTGCTGTCTCCAGTCTTTCGCGTTCCTGCGCCGTCAGCGGCGGGCTCGCATGCCCTTCGCCGGAGAACAGCGCGCTAATGGCGTCGACGTCGTAACCGCGCGCCTCGCGCAGAGCGCCAAGCATGACCGCGCGCGGCGCTTCCTCGCCCATGACATAGGCCGCCGAGGCGCGCTTCCTGAGCGCGTCGTAAACAAGCGAGGCGATGGCGGCGCGATCCTTCGAACCCGCGAAACGATGCGACACTCCCCATTCCTTGAGCGCGTCCGGCGCGGGGCGGCGGGTCTCATCGATCTTTCGCAATATTTCGATGGCGGCGGAAACTTGGGCGGCGGGGGTCATGAGGCCTTTGGTCTTAGAGGAACGCGAACGCGCGCCGCGATTTCCGAGCGCGTTCGCCGATCAGGGCGAAGGGTGGTCTCCCACGACCGCCGCCGCTTTGCAACGGCGAGACCGCCCTCGGTCAAAACGCCCGACGCCGCGCCAAAGGCGGCGCCGGGCGGAATCGATCAACGGCCAGACGCCGCCAGAGCGGCCTTGATCTCGTCCAAAGTGACGTAGCCCTTCTTATCCTTGTCGATTTCGGCGAAATTCTTGGCGACGCGCGGCATTCCCGCCTGCGCCTCCTCCTGCGTCAACTTGCCGTCGCCCTTCTTGTTGGCTTCCTTGAAGCGTTGTTCGAGTCGGGCCGCTCGCTCGGCGGGATTGCGCTGCTGCCTGCTCGCGTCGTTTTGCGGCGTGTTCGGAGCGGCTTGCGGCGCGGCGGGGGCGGCCTGCTGCGCGCTTGCCATGCTGGCGAAGGCGCCGACCACGCCGACAATCAACGCGCCGATACGGCCAAATTTTTTCATGGTTGCTTCCTTCTCGCGAGAGGTGGCGCAATGAGAGCGCCATGGGGAGACGCCCGGCCAGGCATCTAAAGCGCCGCTTAATGGCTGGAGTTTGTCCGAGCGCGAACTTCAGCGGCTTGTGGGCGCCGCCGCCGCTTGTTAGCTTGCCGGACGCGACAGCGACGGGAGCTTGATTCTCTTGCCCGAATTGATATCCGGACTTATTTCCTTCACGGCCTATTTCGCCGCCGCTATCGCTTTCTGCGTGGGGTTTTGCGCGGCCTACGTCTGGCTGACGCCGCACCGCGAGTTCGACCTCATCGTTCGCCAGCACAACGCCTCGGCGGCGCTCGCATTGGGCGGCAGCCTGATCGGTTTCGCCATCGCGCTCGCCGGCGCGATCCACAACACGCAGTCGGCGCGGGAATTCGTCGCTTGGGGATTCGCGGCCTTCGCGACGCAAGTGGTCGCTTATCTTCTGGCGCGTCTCGCCCATCCCGGACTGTCGCACGCGATAGAGCAAAACGCGCTCGCCGCCGCGCTGTGGGTGGCCGCGGTCTCGATCTCGGCGGGCGTCATCAGCGCCGCCTGCATGAGCCCGTAAGGCGATGGCTCCGCGCAAGGAATTTGGCAAGCGCAACATAAAGCCGCCGCCCGTCATCACCCACGCGCCGCAAGGGCTGGCCGGCGGCCCGGACCCGCTGGCGCCGAACCAAATGCGCACGCTGGCGATAACGCTCGGGCTCTTGGGCGCAACGGCGATCGGCGTCTTCGCCGCCGCGCAGGCGCATAATCGTCGCGAAAATTGCGCGCCTCCGGACGGCTCCCACCCCAACGAGACGCAATGCCAAAGCTCGGGAAGCTCCGGCGGACACGGCGGAAGCGGAAGCTGGTCGGGATCGTCGGGATATTCGGACTCTTCGGGCCACTCCGGTTCTTCACCTTCCGGCCACGCTGGTGTGTCCTTCGGCGGCTTCGGCCACGCGGGCGCCGCGCACGGCGGCGGGGGCGGCGAGTGAGGCGCGAAATCTCCGCGCCGCGGCCCGATTTCGAGGCGCACGCCAAGGAGATCGGCTTCCATTACGCGTCGACGGACGGCGAGCTCTATTGGGACGAATCCGCGCGCTACGTCTTTTCACTAAGGGAAATCGAAGACAAGCTCGAGCGGCCGACGCTGGAATTGCACGCGCTCTGTCTGCAACTCGTCGCGCGGGTCGTCGCCAATGACGATTTGCTGCGTCGGCTCGGCATACCGCCCTTCGCCTTCGACGGGATCAAGAAGAGTTGGGCGCGACGCGACGCTTCGCTCTATGGCCGTTTCGATTTCGCATATGGCGGCGACGGCGACGCCAAACTGCTGGAATACAACGCCGACACGCCGACGAGCCTTTACGAATCGGCCGTCGTGCAATGGTTTTGGCTGGAGCAGATGATCGCACGCGGAGGCTTGCCCAAGGGCGCGGATCAGTTCAATTCGCTGCACGACAAATTGATCGCCCGCTGGCGCGAGATTTCTCTTGGACGGTTTTTGCATCTTTCCTGCATGAGCCAAGGCGTCGAGGACGCGGGAACCATCGCCTATCTCGAAGACTGCGCGCGCCAGGCGGGATTGCGGACGCTGGCGCTGGACATGGGCGACATCGGCCTGGACGGCCCCTGTTTCGTGGATAGGCAAGGCCGCCGCATCGACTTCATGTTCAAGCTCTATCCGTGGGAATGGATGTTCGCGGACACGTTCGGGCGCGCGCCCGCCCTGCTTCGCACGCGTTTCGTCGAACCCCCGTGGAAAATGATCCTCTCTGGCAAGGGCGTATTGGCCCTGCTTTGGGACATGGCGCCGGGCCATCCCAATCTGCTGCCCTGCTATTTCGAGGACGATCCGCGCGCCGCCTCGCTCGGCGATCGCTATGCGCGCAAGCCGCTCTATTCACGCGAGGGCGCGGATATCGAGCTGATCGACGGCGCATCAATCATACGCGGATCGACTGATGACTACGGCGCCGAAGGATATGTCCGCCAGGCGCTTTGCCCATTGCCCAATTTCGACGGCCGCCGGCCCGTGATCGGCGGTTGGCTGGTGGGCGACGCGCCTGCGGGAATGGGAATCCGTGAGGACATCTCGCCCATCACCTCCAACCGCTCGCGTTTTGTGCCGCATGTGATTTTGGGGTGAAAGGGAGGCGCCGGCGATTACGCGGCGCCACTGTCCGCCACGATCCAGTTCGCGGCAATGACGCAAAGATCCTTGAAGGTCAATTCGTCCCGCTCCAACCGCTTGGCCCCGGCTATTCCCGGCAGATCGACACGAAAGCGTGCGAATTCGGCAGCGATGGCGCGTCCGCCGGGAACAAGCGGGTCTCGGGATTGATCGCGCAGCCAAGTCGAAACTTCTTCGATAAGCCGACCGATTTCACCGTTGTGGGAGTGAATGTCTTGACCGGCGATATCGGAGATAAATGTTTGGTACCGATGGGGTTCGCGGTCGAGGATCAGAGTCCTTTTCGCGGCATGCGTTCGCGGCCCGAACTTGCGCGCGCCCAGGAACAGGCCGAGTTCCAGCGGCATATTGAAGCGCGGCAGGCCGGAACTTGGATCGGGTTCGGTCTTGGAAATGTCATGAATGCCGTAGCGACTTTCCGCGATGATCCGGCAAATTTTATCGATGCGAACCTCTCCACCGTCGTCGTTTTCCTGGGCGCATCGCGGTGTGAAGCCGGACCGCACGACCGCGTAAACGATCGCCTCGAAATACTCCCTATAGTCCGACGAAAACGGGCAGTTGATGAAAACGTCGCGCTCCCTCACGAAGCGCGTTTGGCCGCCCGCGCCCCAGCAATGGCGCGATCAAGCTCCTTTTCGGTGAAATGGGTCGCTTTCCACTTTGGCTTTAAAATGCGCACGCCATCCTTGGTCGTTCCAAGCACTTTCCCGGCGGCGACTTTATCGATGGACTTGCGGCCCAATACCGTCTTTTTGAGAACTTTCGCCATGTTGATAGATTGATCTTCGCTTCAAATTTTTTCAAGAGAAAATTCGTCACGACGCCGATGAAAGCGAGAGTCGGGCCCTCCCCCGCGGTTAGCGGAGACGACCCCGAAACCTCCGCTTCACCCCGCCAGCAGCGCCATCGCCGCCGCATGCGCGCGCGGGTCGCCGGCCGCGATGATCGAACCGCCCTTTTCGGCGCCCTCGCCGCTCCAGGTCGTGATCACGCCGCCGGCGCCCTCGACGATCGGGATGAGCGCCACGATGTCGTACGGGTTCAGATCGGTTTCGATCACGAGATCGACATGGCCGGCGGCGAGCGCGCAATAGGCATAGCAATCGCCGCCATAGCGCGAGAGGCGGACTCGCCGCTCGACCCGCCGAAAATTCTCGCGTGAATTTTCGTTGATCAGCAAAGGCGAGGTGGTCATCAGCGTCGCCTGCGCGAGATCATCGCAGGCTCGCGTCGTCAAGCGACGCTTCTCCAGCGCCGAGCCATGCCGCGCCGGGCCGCGCCAATAGGCCGCGCGTCCGTCCCCGGAAAAGCGCTCGCGCGTAAATGGTTGATTCATGAGGCCATAAACCGGCGTCCCGTTGTGCGTCAGACCGATCAAGGTGCCCCAGGTTGGCAGGCCGCAGATAAAACTCTTGGTGCCGTCGATCGGGTCCAGCACCCAGACATATTCGGCGTTGGAACGCCGGTCGTCGAACTCCTCGCCAACGACGCCGTGGCTCGGAAAAGTGCTTTCGATCAGCCGGCGCATCGCGTTTTCGGCGCCGCGATCGGCTTCCGTGACCGGATCAAAGGCGCCGCCGCGCGCCTTATCCTCGGCGGCGATCGCCGTGCGAAAAAACGGCAGTATCGCCTCGGCCGAAACATCG
>JBAWEN010000237.1:0-3888 GCA_049591215.1 Methylocystis sp.
ATCCATAATCGCGCCTCGAACACCAACCGGATGCATGAATAAGAACATATAAGGAACAAAATTCAAGAAGGGATAGGCCGATTTTTCAACGCTGTTTTCCATAACACCCCTTCTTATACTCCAACCACTCATCGCTCATTGATGCATCGTTAAAACCTTAAAAAAGCGGCCATTAAAACACAGCCGCTTCACCGTTCGCATATGCCCCGCGCCGCTTATTTTTCGCGGCTGTCCGTGCGCTGGATATAGCTCCGCAGCCTCGCGCTCGAACGGTATCATGCGCGCGAGGTTTTGCGAATGGATCATCGAACCGATTGGCGTGCGTGCTTCTCCCCGGCGGGAGAAAGGATCGGAGCGGAAGGCCGCGGGTCCGTTTGAAACTTCACCCTTGCGCGCGATGGCGAGGCGCTTCGCGGCGCCTGTCGTTCGTCACGGGCGCGAAGCTCCTCCACGTCGTAATCCGCCCGCCGATAATGTTTCACCTGTAACGGAACTAATGGGTGGCCAAGGCGGTTTTTATCAGCGACGTTACCGGTCGCGGCGACGACTGTTCAGACAAGGCGGCGACGCTATCGATATGAGTCGATGGGAGGGCCGAACGGGTTCGATTGGGGCGGGCGGTTCGATTCGGCGAAGAAGTTTTCAAGCAAGCAATATGCGGCCTGCCACGCGCTCCCCGAGGGCGAGGGAGACGAACGGTTGTTACGGGAGGAAAATGCAATGAAGCATGGATGCGAATTACGAAAAGCGTTGCTCGCCTTCGCGGCGGGAACCGCGTTGATGTCCGGTCAAGCCTTCGCGCAAACAAGCAGACAACCGGATCGAAACCGCGCGGCCGTCGCGCCCGCGTCCGCGCCCGACAAGCCCAATATTTTGTTCATCATGGGCGACGACATCGGCTGGATGCAGCCCGGCATCTACCATCGCGGCTTGATGGTGGGGGAAACGCCCAACATCGACCGCATCGGCCAAGAAGGCGCGATGTTCACGGATTATGTCGCCATGCAAAGTTGCACCTCGGGGCGCAACGCCTTCTTCACCGGCATGTATCCGCTGCGCACCGGCATGATACCTCCGCAATTGCCGGGCAGTCCGTCCTATTTGCGGCCCGGCACGCCGGCGATCGCCAAGTTCCTGCATGATCTCGGCTACAGCACCGGCGAGTTCGGCAAGAACCATCTCGGCGACCACACGGCCGCCCTGCCAACCGCCCATGGCTTCGAGGAATATTGGGGCTATCTGTATCATCTCGACGCGATGCAGCAGGTGAGTTTCCCCGACATCAATAAATCTCCGACCGAACAAGCCATCGCCCCGCCCTGCAAGAACACGCCGATCCCCGGCGTGCCCGACGTCCCCGGCGCCGTCGATCCGAAAACCACGGTCTGCCTGACGCCGCCGCGCCCGGTGTTGTGGTGCCATTCGTCCGACGGGACCGAAAAGAACCAGAGCTGCAAGGACGAGGGTCCGCTGACGCTCGATCGATCGAGGACAGTGGACGAGGAAATCTCGGCCAAGGTCATCGACTTCCTCGATCGCAACGACCCCAAGAAGACCAACAAGCCGTTCTTCGTCTGGTACAACCCGGCGCGCATGCATGTCACGACCGTGCTGCCGCCTAAATACGAAGACATGATCGGCGTGAAGGGCGGCAAGGACTGGGGCCTCAACGAAGCCGGCATGAAGCAGCTCGACGACAACATCGGCTACGTCATCAAGAAGCTGGAGGACATGGGCCAGCTCGACAACACCATCATCGTCTTCACCACCGACAATGGCGCCGAGGCGATCACCTTCCCCGACGGCGGCGTCACGCCGTTCAAGGGCCAGAAAGGCGAGGCCTGGGAAGGCGGATATCGCGCGCCGCTGGTTGTTCGCTGGCCGGGCCACATCAAGCCGGGCACGGTCCACAATCAGCTTTTCGCGGCGCTCGACTGGGCGCCGACGCTGGTCGACATCGCCGGCGGCCCCAAGGGCGACGCGCTGAAAAAGGAAATCGAGGCCGGCAAATACAAGGGCATCGTCAAAACGACGCTCGACGGCTTCGACCAGCGCGACTATCTCGAGGGCAAGTCGCCGACATCGGCGCGCGATCATTTCTTCTACTTCTCGGGATCGACGCCATCGGCGGTGCGCTACAAGAACTGGAAGATGTATTACACCATGTCGCAGCCAGGTCCGGCCGGCTGGGTGATGCCGCTCATCCCGTTCCACTTCACTCTGGTCCAGAACATCAAGCGCGACCCGTTCGAGCAGAGTGTCGGCCTTGATGTGAAGTCGGCGCTGGCGATGGGCGGCTCGCTCGGGTCTCCCTCCACCGCCTTCCTGTACGACTGGAACATGCTGCCCATCGGCCAGCAATTGTGGGAGGAGCATCTGTTGTCCTACGAGAAGTTCCCGCCGCTGCAGGCGCCAGAGACTTACAATCTCAGCCAGGTGCTGGAGGCGGTCAAGAAGGCTCGCATGAGCCACCCGAGCGACTGACCGCGCGGGACGAACATCGTTAAAACCTTAAAAAAAGCGGCCGTGAACCCACGGCCGCTTCGCTGTTCGCATATGCCCCGCGGCGCTTATTTTTTCGCGGGTTCGGCGCCCATGTGCTGGAGATAGCTCGCCGAGTTCGCGTCGGCGGGCGGCACGGGAATAGGCTTCCTCGGCTCGTCTGGACCTTTCGGCGGTTCTTTGTAACCGGGCATTCCCGTCACGTTCGGCGCGGCCCAGTCGCCCGCGAGAGCGACGCCGCCGAAGCCGGCGAGAGCCGAAGCAATAACGACGGCGACGAGCGCCGAGTGTTTGCAAACCATCCTTCCCTCCTCATTCCGATTGTTCGTAATTGGAGGAAGCTTTCGCTTCAGCGTGGAGGATATTGCGCCGCCAGGCCCTTTCAACCCCGGCGTTCGGCGCACGGGAAAAAAATTTCCTTCGACTCGGGAAACTGGATGACGCCCCGCCGGTTACGCGGAGCGCCACGAGCCGGCGGAGTAACCCAAATGGCGACGCCAGGAAATTTTATCGCTATTTCATGGCCTTAATTCACATATTTCGCGCGGCACCACTAAATTGCCACCGTTAAGCTGTTCCCTTAACCACGTTTTGCAAAACACAGGGGTTTCCGCCGTGAAACGATAGCAGACCCGTCCGCGCCAGCGACCCGCTTCTGTTGGCTCGCTTGAATCGTTGTTGGGCGTCGATGTTCACTTTGTGAGCGCCTCTGGCTTTTTGCGCCTGCTTCATGCCGCGGCGACGCATATTCGCATCGACGTGGAAACGATCAAAGAAGACCAAGGAGCATTCCACATGACGAAAACCTTTAAGGCGGTCCAAAATCCACGCGCCGATCGACCATCGGAGCCCCCCATGAACTCCATCGTGGCCACCGCGACGACCGCGCGCGATTTGGATATCGCGCATCGAAAGGCCGCAAAGGCCAAAGGCTTCCGCCACTCCTCGAACAATGAATTTCGCCCGATCCTGTCGGCCAAGCAACGCGATGAATCGTTGATGCGGTTCGTGTGGCGGGTCGGCCGCCTCGTCGCCGCTCAAATTCGAGCGCGCGGAAAACAATGACCCCCGGACCAGGATGCGCGCCACCACCCAATCGACCGCGCCCTACCCCGTCCCCGCTCCCATCAGCCGCGCCGCGATCGCGTTGAGCTTTTCCAGCAGGGCCTTTCGGGCGCTTTCGGATTCGGCGGTCTCTTGCGCGGTCGGCGGCGCGGCTAATAGTTTGGCGCGGCGGTCCATGATGGCCAGCACGCGCTGCGCGGCGGCGGAATCGCCTGACATCGCCGCCTTGTAATGGGCCGTCTGCAATTGATCGAGGCGCAGCAATTCGAGCTGGCGCAGGTCGCGCGCCGGCTGGTCGCGGCAGGAGCGCAAGGCCTTGGC
>JBAWEN010000238.1:0-6517 GCA_049591215.1 Methylocystis sp.
ATTACGCCAATTGTCGCACGGGCTCGCGCAAGGCCGAGGACACGCTCGACGAGGTGGAGCGGATATTCAATGTCTCGCACAGCACGATTTCGAGGCTTGAGGCATGACCGCCGTGCATCTTCGCCGCGTCGACGCGACGCGCAAACTGCGGGCGCTTGCCCTTCGCCGGGCGAACCCTATCATTATTCATGACGCGCCCCGCGTGGTGGGCGGGCGAAGGAGAGGAAGATGATTAGCGCTCAAGAACATGTGAGGATGACGACCGTAGGGGCGATTGTCGGAGCCTCCTTAGGCTTAGCTATTGGTGGAGCAGTGCTAGGCTTTCCTGCTGCTATCGCCAGCACCATCCTCGGCGGGATGGGGGGTGCCTTTTTTGGGTCGTATCTGTAGACGACGAGGCATCGACGAGAACCGGCGGCGCGATCATCAGACTAAAGAAAGAAGCGGGACTCTAACGGCTCATTGAATCGCTGCGGCATGCGGCCGTATGACCGCATGCCCCATGCTCCCCGGTTTCCCGATGGCGTGTTTTACGCTTCTTCTTGCGCGATCGCATTGCGATCTTCGATTATGGCTGTTGCTCTGTGAGCATGAACCGATCGCTAGCTTTAGACTGCGTTCTTCCGCTCTTGTCGCCCCTCGACGTCGCTTTCGTGCGTCGCGAACGTTCTTTCAACGTCTAGCGTCGGGATAAGTTTCCGCCGCGTTTGGTGGCAGATTGTCGCACGTCGCTGTTGCGTCGGGCTCCCTGCCGTTTCCCGTTCCATAATGGCGCTTCCGCGAATTTCCGCGAGGTTTGCGCGCCGCCGCCGCGAAAATGTCCGCTGGCGCACCCGCTGCTACTCGGCCCGCTTTCGGCACGACGACGTTCGTCTCGCTTTTCCGCAACCTCACGCATGGAATGAAACGGCCCGGCCCGGATCGCAGGAGCAGATCCGGGCTGAATGTTGAGCCGCGGTCATGGGCGGTGCGGCTCTTGAGGTCGAGTGGACGCCCCAATTGTTAAGAAATGGTTAAGGCCGAACATCGGCGTGGACGCTTGCCAGAATCGCCGATCCACGGCACGCTGACCGATGCGCGCGCTGATTTGCGTCGCGCCGACCGATGGAGAATAGCCCCCAGAAACACGAAACCCCGCCTAGGAGGCGGGGCCGGTCCCCGGCGAGCGGGGGAATATCGATTGGTTTGGCGACCTCGATACTCCCCGAAATCGCGATTCGAATCAAGCCACTCTTTTGGGGGAACGATGATGCTTGCCCAAAATCAGCCCTCTCCCGGCGCGGCCGACGTGTTCGACCCGTGAAGGAAGAGCCATGCTTACATTCTGCCCGTCCCTACCCCTGCCCGGCCTCGGCGTAGCCAGCCGCGCCCTGTGGCCCGTCTGGTCCAACAGCACCCGCAAGGAAGTTCGCTTCCAGCCGCTACCCAAGCGCCAGGCCATGAAGCTCTATCATCACGCCCGCCGGCTGGAGCGGCAGACCCGCGCTCGCAATCGGCAAGACGGCGCCATCGGCAGGAACGGCTTGCTGGCGCTACATGCGCTGCTGTTCGATTTCATGCATTACGCCAGCGGGCGGCTCGACCCGTCGATCAAGGCCATCGCCCGCGCCGCCAACATCAGCGAAAGCAGCGTCAAGCGTGGCCTCGCCAACAAGATGGCCCGGTCGATCTGGGGCATGCTGGCGAAGGCGGAGGATTATCGGGTTCCTGTGGCTGCGGCGGCCTAATCGACAATCGGCCAAAGCAACCGGAGGACTGTCGGGCGTGTAGGGAGGTCGACGAACGGTAAGGTCAAAATGATCGGTTAGATCTGGGTCTGGAAACGCGTTAACATGCACCGAGCTCGACAGCTCGCCCGAATGATCTGCGCCAGATCCGCTCATCTCCATACCGGCCAGCGGCCAGATCAGGCCGCATACCAAGGCCTGATACATGACCGCATCCGATCACGCGGACCAAGTCGTTCGAAAACATCTTGCGCGAACGGGGGCATCCATACATGCATGTTGGTGCTGATTGGCGCGACGCCCGAAGGCAAGAAGGAGTTACTCGGCTTTCGGACGGGCATGCGGGAGAGCGCGCAAAGCTGGAAGGAGCTGCTCGTCGATTTGAAGGCGCGCGGTCTATCGATCGCCCCGGAAGTCGCGGTTGGCGACGGCGCGCTTCCATGAGTTCATGCACGAGAGCGGCGGCGGTCGTGAAGGCGACGCTGTAACCCTTCTGGCAAGCGGCCAAGCCTAACGCCAGGGCCGCATGGGTTTTCCCCGTGCCGGATGGCCCGAGCGCAATGCAGTTGTGGCGCTTCTCGATCCATTCGCAGCGCGCCAATTCCAGAACCAACGCTTTGTTGAGCGAGGGTTGGGCGGCGAAGTCGAACGTGTCGAGGCTCTTGATCTGCGCGAAGCGCGCCAACCGGATACGGCGCTCGACGTTGCGGCGCTCGCGGTCAATGCGCTCCAATTCGCACAGACGCAGCAGATAGCGCGGGTAATCGGCGCGATCCTGCGCCGATTCCATCGCCACCTTTTCATATTCGCGCGCGAAAGTGGGAAGCTTCAGGGCCTTGAGGTGATTGGCCAGCAGCACCTGGGGCGCCACGGATGTCGGAGTGGGGGATTCATGAAGCAACGTCATGCCGGGACTCCCACCGTCGTCGCCGCCAATTTGAACGGCAAAACCGTCTGCAACGACCCCATCGCACCCGCCAGGTGAATGATTCCCGCGATCCAATGAGGCTCATCTTATTAAAAAAACGCGCTTTTCCGAGTCGCGGACCATATTCATCGCGGATGCTGGGATCGAGCCGAGACCGCAAACGGTTTCAATGCACCTGCGGACTGTCCGCCCTTATCCGCGCCGATCCGCCCCAAGCGCCGGCCAAAAGTAAGACCAAAAGTAAGACTACGCCAGCAGCCTTATCCATAACACACTGATATTTATGATACTTTTGAGATTAAATGGCGGAGAGGGAGGGATTTGAACCCCCGATACGGTTGCCCGTATGCCGCATTTCGAGTGCGGTGCATTCAACCACTCTGCCACCTCTCCGGCGCGCGGCCTCCACCTTAGTCCCTCAGGCATTGGGCCCGGTCCGGCGGATGCAGCGTCGACGCCAGATAACACGCGCCGAGGGCGGCGATCAAGCAGGACGCCGAGTTTATTGGCGCGAAACATTCATGATTTGGCTCGGCGTCGATCGCCGCCGTGGGGCGCGTTTGTAACTCCCAGAAGCCAGAACACGCTGAATGAGCGTCAAACAGCGGGATTCATGGCGGCTCGAACCGCCTTGCATTGGATTGGGTTTCAGCCAATGATCGGGCCATGTCGCTAGATGTTGTCGATCTACGGGCCTTTTATGATTCGCCGCTCGGGGAGGTCGCGCGGCGGTTGGTGTCGCGCGTGCTGCGCGCGCGCTGGGAAAGCCAGACGACCGGGCTGCGCGTTCTCGGCATTGGCTACGCCACGCCCTATCTCGATGATTTCAAGACGCAGGCGGAGCGCGCGCTGGCGTTCATGCCGGCCGCGCAAGGCGTGATTCACTGGCCGCTCAACGGCCGATCCTCCTCCGCGCTGGTCGACGCCACGATGATGCCGCTGCCCGACGCCGCCATGGACAGGATTCTGATTATCCACGCGCTCGAGACGGGCGAGCATCCACGCGACCTTTTGGAGGAGGTCTGGCGCATTTTGGCGCCGGGCGGGCGAGTCATCATCATCGCGCCGAGCCGCACGGGCCTATGGGCCCGGCTGGACACCACGCCGTTTGGCCATGGCCATCCCTATTCGAGGGGGCAATTGCACGATTTGTTGCAGGAATCTTTGTTCTTGCCGATATTCTGGGGCGAAGCCCTTTATGTGCCGCCCTTCGCGCGCCCTTCGCTGTTGCGCTCGGCGCCCGCCTTCGAACGCATCGCCGGGCGCTTTTCTCTTCCAGGCGGGGGCGTTCATGTCGTCGAGGCGACCAAGCAGCTGTTCCGTCCGATCAGCCTGCGCCGCGCCGTCCGCCGAGTCTCGCCGGAGCTTGAACCCGCCATGGAGCCTGTCGGGGCTTAGGCGGTATTCGGCGAAAGAGACGCCCGACGCTCCGTCGCAAAGCCTCGGAGCTCGCGGCGGCCCGTTACGCCATGTAAGAGCGCGGCGAGCGCGCGTCGCCCGATCGGATGATCTTGAACCGAGCGAGATAGTGGAGGCTGAACACCGCGAACAAAAACGTGACCCAGTTCGGATGCGCGCGATTGAAAAAAAAGCTCTCGAACGCGCTGAGATATAGGGTGAACATCCAGGTCTGCTGGAACATCAAGGTGAGCGCGGGCTCCTCTTCGCGCGCGAGGGCGCGCCTGATGTCGAGCGCCGGCTGAACCACGAAAGCCGCGAAAAAAAACAAGAGTCCGGGGAAGCCCATCGAGAGGACCACGTCGAGATAGGCGTTATGGGCGTGCGAGGCGGTGCTGGCCCATTCGTTGTTCTGTTCGGCGCCGTAAAGCATCGCCGCCGTATTCCAGAAGGCCAGAAAACCGTGGCCGAATAACGGGGTTTCGGTCGTCCTTGGCAGTGCGTAGGCCCAGACGTCGGCGCGCCCAGTGAATGAGGAATCCAGCGGCAACGCCGAGGTTATCGATGCAAGCGAGGGCCAAAGCACGGAGCCTATTCCAAGGAGATTGAGGCCCACGAGCGGCGCGCCGACAAGGAACGCCCAAAGCGCGAAATTAGATATGCGCGCCGTGACATAAGAGATCACGATCGTCGCCAGGAATATGGCCGTCGAGCTTTTGCCTCCCGAGGCGATGATGAAAACGACCGACAAGACCAAAATGATCCAGCCCTCGACGGGCCGCTCCTTTCGAACGAACAGGCCGATAAAGGCCAGAAAGGAAAAGACGGCGCTGGCCATGTTCTTGTGTCCGAACACGCCGCGCCAATCGCCCGCGAGTTGAGGCTCTCCGAGATCGGTCGCCTGATGGATCGAATATTCCGGCATGAAGAAAACGCCAAAATACGACAGTCCAATAATCAGTAGGGCGAACCAGCTGAGCAGGCGGGTCAATTCGTCGCGATCGCGCGGCAGAAGGAACAGAATCGCGCCGCAAAGCACGACGAAGACGAGCATGATCGCGCGTTTGCTCGATGTCAGCGGATCCTGCGAAATGACGCAGGTGACCGCGACCCAGCCGAACATTCCGACGTAGCTCGGAATGAAAAGGCTTTTCAACGCCGGCCGATCCGAGCGCCAGGCGATGATCGTCGCGATCATGGCGAAGACGAAAAACAAGAAATAGGAGACGATTTCGTTGCCGTCGCCGAGTTCGAGAAGCCGCGCGTCGCCGAGGTCGGGGAACGGCGAGAGAGAAATGCAGGTGAGCGCGAGTATCGCGAAAAAAAGCAGTCCTCGCGCGCTAATCGACTCGCCGAGCGAAAATGTGTCGATGCCCCCTATCGTGCTGGCGGCCCGTCCAGAGTTTTGCTGTTCGACGCCAGGCATTTTCGCCACCACCGGAGACCGCTAAGACGGACGCTTTCGCCGAGCGGGTCGCCAACTAGCGAACGCCGATTGGCGACCCTTCCTTTGAGCATGACAGGGTAAATTCGCCGCTAATGATTTCGGCGAAGTCGCCGCCGCCCGGGCGCGAGAGTTTCGAGACGCACCTGATTCGCGAAGCTTCGACATGCCGGGCTGGCGCGGGCGTTAGGGTTAAACGGCGATCCGACTGCTTTGAACCCGCTCGCTCTGTTAGCATCCGCGCGTGGTCGCATGGCGGGCCAGCATTCGAGGCGCTTGATGAACAGCCGGTCCACCGCGAACAAGGCGGAAGTCGTAAGCATACAATATTTGCGCGGCGTCGCCGCGATGTCGGTGGCGCTTTTCCACACGTCGGTCAATATGTCGACTTTCGCTTGGCCATCGAGCCTCGCTCGCGATTTCGGCGACTGCGGCATAGACGTTTTTTTCGTGATCAGCGGCTTCGTGATGTTCTTCGTCACGAAGGACAACAGCATGTCGCCGCGAACATTCTTGCTCCGCCGTATCATCAGGATCGTGCCGCTGTACTGGCTGGCGACGATATTGTATCTGATCCTATTTTTGGCTTCCGGATATGGAAGGGCGAACGAAGTCGTATTTTCTCATGTCGTTCAATCCATGCTGTTCATCCCGCACGTAAATCCGGGAACGGGCACGAACGTGCCGCTGCTGAGGCCTGGATATACGTTGAATTACGAGATGTATTTTTATTTCCTGTTCGCGGCCCTGCTGTTTGTTTCGTCGACCGGCAAGCGTCTCGCCTTGCTCGTCGCCTATGGAATCGCCGTGAGTCTTTTGTTCGTGGTCACGGACCCGCAAGCGCCGGTGCTGCGCATCTATGAGAATCCGATCATCCTCGAATTCGTCGCCGGCTCGGTGCTCGGCTACCTCTATGTGAACGGTTATCTCGCGAAAATCAGCCCCTGGACTGGCCTGGCGATGGCCGTGCTCGGAGCCGCGGGGCTTCCCTATTTTCATCTCAAAAATAGCGATTTCGAG
>JBAWEN010000239.1:0-5000 GCA_049591215.1 Methylocystis sp.
GGCCTGTTCGCTTCGGCGGAAGGCGGCGCGTTTCTCTCGGGCCTCGAAACATTGGCGGCGATGGTCGGCTCCGCGGCGACGCTTGGCGCGCTCCGACGTACAGCATGGCGCGTCGGAGCGCGCCATGCTGTATCAAGAGCAAATCAGCCGCCTGAACAACCCGCGACGGCCTTTGTCGCGGGGCGAGGCGGTCAGCCTGGAGAATCCGATAACGGGAAAGAACGTCGCCTTCGACGACTGCCGCGAAAGCGACGGGACGATGATCGAAGCCAAGGGGCCGGGCTTCGCGGATCAGATGCGATATGCCTATTTCGACGGGGGCATCGTCGTGGGTTGGGAAAAACAAGCGAGAACGCACGTCGACGCCGCTGGCGAGCGCGATGTAGCATGGTACTTCGCCGAACCCGAGGCAGCCGAGAGGGCGCGAAAGCTATTCGGGAGCGACCCAAGACTTCGAAAGATCAAAGTGATTTACGAACCCGCGGAGGCTCCGTGATGGGAGATAGGACGCCAGGAGAAATCAAGACAACCGACAGCAAGGACTACTACATCCGCGCCGGTTGGGAAGCGCGGGCCGAGACGCCGGACGAACTTGCCGCGCGCTTCCTTCGCATGATCGACGCCTTGAAAAAGATTGATCCCGTCTTCAGCCTTTGGACCTGCGGTGGAATGCGATCCTTGGATTTCGAAAAAATCCGCGACCGCTACGCCGAGGAGATCGCGGCGGGACTGTCGCGAAGCGATTGGGGAGAGCCCACGCCCGTCTATGGCTATTGGTTCGCCGCCACTACTCGGGACGTCCCGCGAGAGCGCTACTTCGTGGTAAGGTGCCATGCGGGCGGGACAGTCAAGGAATCTTTCCCGAACTCCATAATACTCGAAACATCCTCCTTGGCTAATCTCAAACCGGACCCAAGTGTCGTCAGCTATCGGGTTTTTCGTCCCGCGCTGCTGGCTATTGTGGACGTCTGGAACCCCGCGCACGCGGGCGCCTACTCCCAGCAACTCATTGAGAAATACGGCGGCGACTCGTATTTTTCGGCGGCCTGGATTCAATATCTCTCTCCCTGGCTCGCCGAGAAGATCACGCCGCCGTCGACGGTGCTGGCCGAGCATTTGCCCAACGGCGGGCTGTTGATGTCGGCGACGACAGAAACCTTCGATATCGACAACCCCGCGCATCTCGCAGCCGCGCAAGACATGGCCGCCGCCATGGCGCCGTTGAACGCGCTGCCCTGGCCTTCGCAAAAGTGAGCTGCGTATTCCGTGAAGGTCATCATTCGCCACGACGAAAGTATGAAAAGCGGCTACCGCGTCGTCACGAGCTTTCCGTTCAATCCATGATCGAGGGACGAGCCATGGATATATATGACCCCGATGTCATGCCGCGTAGCCCGCAAGAAATTCCGAGAGAATTTAAGAAAATGTGCTGGCAGCTTTCGCAGGACGTGGATTTGCCGCGCTACAAGTCCGACGAGGAACTGATCGCGTTCATGATAAAGGATCTGGATGCTCGCGAGAAGAAAGTGAACGCGGCTTATATCCGCGCCCTGTTCGCGCTAAATTTAAGCGATCGCGAACTATTGAGGGTATCGTTCCACGCGGGATCGAGCATGTGGATGCTGGGAGAAGAAGGGGCGGTGAAGGAGTTTTTCGGTTTGGTTTCCAGCGTCTTGGAATCTCAGTAGAAATCATAGCAAATCAGCCGCCTGAATAATCCGCGACGGCCCTTGCCGGCGGGCATGGCCGTCAGCCTGGAGAATCCGCTGACGGGAAAGAACGTCGCCTTCGACGACTGCCGCGAAAGCGACGGCACGATGATCGAGGCCAAGGGTCCAGGCTTTGCGCAGCAGATGAAATATCCCTATTTCGACATGGGCATCCTCCCGGATTGGGAAAAACAAGCGAGAACGCAGGTCGCCGCCAGCGCGTGGCGCGACGTGAACTGGTTTTTCGCCGAACCCGAAGCGGCCGAGAAAGCGCGAAAGCTATTCGAGAACGACAAGAAACTCCAAAAAATCAAAGTATTCTATGTGCCCGCGGAGACGCAATGATGAGCGATCCAACTTGGACAGAAATCAAAACAAGCAACAGCAAAGACTATTACATCCGAGCCAGTTGGGAAGCGCGCGCGGAGACGCCTAACGAACTTGCTTCGCGCTTCCTGCGCAAGATCGATTCCCTCAAGGAGATCAATCCCGCCGTTTTCAGCCTTTGGACTTGCGGCGCGAGACGACCACAGAAATTCGAGACGGTCCGCGACCGCTACGCGGAGGAGATTGCTGCTGGAGTGATGCGGGACGATTGGGGGGAACCTACTCCTGTTTATGGCTATTGGTTCGGCGCGTTCACCCGGGACACGCCGGACAATCGCTCCTTCGCGGTAAGGTGCAATGCGGGCGGGACCGTCAAGGAATCTTTCCCGAACGCCGTAACATTCGAAACATCCTCCTTGGCCAATCTCGAACCGGATCCCGCTGTCGTCAGCCATCGGGTTTTCCGCTCCGCCATGCTGGCGATCGTCGACGCCTGGGCTCCGGTCCGCGGGAGCGCCTATTCCCGGAAACTCATCCAGCTGAACGATAGCGCATCCGACTTCCCCGCGGCCTGGATTCAGTATCTCTCTCCCTGGCTCGCGCAAAAAATCACGCCGCCTTCGACGGTTCTGGTCGAGCATCTGCCGAACGGCGGACTGTTGATGTCGGCGACGACGGAAACCTTCGACGTGGACAATCCCGCGCATCTCAAGGCCGCGCAAGACATGGCCGCGGCGATGGCGCCGCTCGACCTTTTGCCGTGGCCGTCGCAACGCGCGTGAGTCGCTTTTTGCTCGGTTGATCGCTCGTTTCCGCGTTCGCGAGAGAAGGCGTCACGCGAAGCACGAGGATGACCGCGGCCGCGGGTTCGACCGCATTGCTTCCCAGAGCCCCATCCGATCTCGCCGTGGCCTGTCAATCATGACGGGCATTCTGTCGCGACGCGTCCCGTGGCGAGGCTGCCTTCTCCCACAAGTTTGAGAAGGCGGCGACAATTTAGAGGCCCGCATGACCTTCCCCTATCTTTCCGCGATCAACCTCATCCCCGCGTCGGGCGAGTTCGTGTACGACACCGTGGCGTACGGCGGCAAGCCGCCGGGCTCTTCGACCTTCACGCCGATCAACACTTATCACGCGCCCGGCGGAACGCGCACCGATGTGATGTATGCGCTCGATCAATTGCAGGCGACGCTGCCCAATTGCGAGAGCGTCGCGCTGGTCGTGCAATGGCTGGGGAACTCGCTCGACGCCTCGACCTGCCAGGTCTATCCGGCGACGACCTATCTCCTTAATGGCGCGGTCGGCGCCTTCGAGCCGACGGCGGGCGGGACCGACTCCTGGCGCGTCTCCGACGTGACGCTCGCGACATCCGGCCTCATTCCGATCAGCCGGCCCGACGGCGTTCACGCGGTTTACGGCGGCACGCCCTCCGATCAATCGGTCGTGCGCTGCATCGCGGAGCTAAAGAATCGCGGCTTCAAGGTCGCGCTTTATCTGATGATGAACATGGACGTTACGGCTAAGCCCTGGCGTGGCCTCGTGACCTATTCGCCCGATGTCTCCAGCGCCGCGGCTACGGTGGTGAATAATTTCTTCGGTTCCGCCACGACCTCGCGGTTCACGCGCGACGCGACCAATCTCACCGTGCATTATTCGGGCAATGTGCTCGACTTCACCTATCGCCGCTTCGTGCTGCATTACGCCAATCTCGCGGCGCTCGCGGGCGGCGTCAATCTATTCGTGTTCGGCTCGGAGCTGCGAGGGCTCGAGGCGATACGCGGCCCCGCCTGGACGCCCGCCGGCGCGACGGACGGAAGCGGAAACGCGGTGTGGGATTATCCGTTCGTCGCCGGACTCGTCACGCTCGCCAATGATTGCCGCTCGGTGTTCGACGCGGCGGGCTTCACCAAGAATCTCGCGGCGCGCGAAAACCTCATCACCTATTCCGCCGATTGGTCGCAATGGATGGGCGCGCAGCACGCCGGCGTGACGGGAATCTTTCCGCATCTCGACACGCTGTTCGCGTCATCCGACATCGATTTCGTGTCGATCGACAATTACATGCCGCTGTCGGATTGGACCACCGGCGACGGCGGTCTCGACGCGCGAAACTGGCGCCTGCCGCCACCCGCTTCCTGGCCGCTCGCCAGTCCGACGACGCTCGGCTTCGGCCTCACCGGCGCGCCAGACGTTCATCGGATCGACTATCTGACCGCCAACATCGAGGGCGGCGAGAAATTTCATTACTGGTATGGCGACTACACATCCTCGATGACGCTCGATCCCAATGGAACGCTGCGATATGTGACCGCGCCGCAAGGCGATCGTCTGGCGCAGGCGCGCAACGCTTATTACGCCGGCCAGGAGCTGCTCGCGTTCAAGCAGATACGCTGGTGGTGGAACAACACGCATCAAGCCGTCTATGACGCCGGCGACGGCGCGGGGACCGTTCCGCATGGTCCCCGCACGCAATGGGTTCCACAATCGAAAAGCGTCGGCTTTCTCGAATATGGCTTTCCGACCTCGGATCGTTGCAGCAATGAAGAGAATGTGTTTTACGATCCGCGATCGATTTCCGGCGGAACGCCGTTCTGGTCGATCTGGAACGGCGCCCAAACCGCGCCGCTGATCGACGCGACGCTGGCGCTGACCGCGCTGCAAGCCTTTTGGCAATATTGGACGGCGCCCGGCAACAATGAAACATCCGCCGCAGGCGTGCCGATGATTGCCGATGATCTGATGTTCGCGTGGTGTTGGGACGCGCGGCCTTTGCCTGAGTTTCCGCTGCGCACCGACATCTGGTCGGACGGCGCGGATTGGGCGAACGGCCATTGGCTCAACGGCAAGCTGCCGTCGCTGCCGCCGCAAGCGCCATCAAGCGCGCCGAGCTTCGGCCCGTTCGCCAGCTTCCCGACTTTGATAGGGCAGGGCTGGTCGAGCAAGGTGACGCCGAGGTTCGCGACG
>JBAWEN010000240.1:0-6459 GCA_049591215.1 Methylocystis sp.
GGACTGCATTACCGATTCGTCCAGGACAATCATTCGCTGTCGACGAACGTCGGCGTCATTCGCGGCCTTCATTTCCAGACCGAGCCCGCCGCTCAAGACAAGCTGGTGCGCGTGGTCCGCGGTCGAATTCTCGACGTGGCGGTGGATTTACGTCGATCGTCGCCGACATTCGGGCGTCATGTCGCGGTGGAGCTTTCCGCCGATGATTGGCGGCAGTTGCTCGTGCCGATCGGTTTCGCCCATGGATTCTGCGTTCTGGAGCCCAATACCGAGGTCCTTTACAAGGTCACGGATTTTTATTCGGGGGCGAATGATTTTGGGCTGGCTTTCGATGATCCGGATCTCAATATCGACTGGCCGGTTTCGCCCGCCGACGCCTTGCTGTCCGACAAGGATCGCCGGTGGCCGCGCCTGCGCGATCTCGCCCAGACATTCGCGTGAATTTTGATGCGCATCGTCGTGACCGGCGTTAACGGACAGATCGCGGCTTCGCTCATCGAGCGCGGGAGAGGGCGCGCCGACATCATCGCGCTTGGGCGGCCGCGGCTCGATCTCGCGAATCGCGAAAGCGTGCTGCGCGCCATCGAGGCGGCGCCTTGCGACGTCATCGTCAACGCCGCCGCCTACACGGCCGTCGACAAGGCCGAGCAGGAGCCAGGCGAGGCCATGCGGATCAACGCCGACGGCGCGGCGCATGTCGCCGAGGCGGCGGCGATCGCCGGGGTTCCGCTGCTGCAGCTTTCCACCGATTATGTCTTCGACGGCGCGAGCGACCGGCCCTATCGCGAGACCGATCCGACCGGGCCGGCGAGCGCCTATGGCCGATCGAAACTCGCGGGCGAGCGCCGCGTTCTCGTGGCGCAACCGAACTGCGCGATTCTTCGGACCGCATGGGTGTACAGCCCGTTCGGCGCCAATTTCGTGCGCACCATGCTGCGGCTGGCCGAAACGCGGGAAGAAATTGGCGTCGTGGCCGACCAGCGCGGAAATCCAACCTATGCGCTCGACATAGCCGACGCCCTGCTCGCGATCGCCGCGCGCCTGGCCGAGGACGCTTCGCCCGACCTGCGCGGCGTGTTTCATATGACGGGACAAGGCGAGGCGACCTGGGCAGATGTGGCCGAGGCGATCTTCGCCGCGGCCGAACGTCATGGACGCAAGCCGGCGCGGGTGAGACGCATCGGAACCCTCGATTATCCGACTCCGGCGAAGCGTCCGGCGAACTCCCGACTCGACAACGGGAAGCTGTCACGAAACTATGGCGTCGTTCTTCCCGAGTGGCGCCGCTCGCTGTCCGACTGCGTCGACCGGCTCCTCTCCATGACATGAGTCAACACAGGAACAACGCGACATGCGCGGGATCATACTTGCGGGGGGCAGCGGCACGCGCCTTCATCCGATGACATCGGTGATATCGAAGCAGCTTCTGCCCGTTTACGACAAGCCCATGATCTACTATCCGCTGAGCGTTCTCATGCTCGCGGGCGTGCGCGAAATTCTGATCATTTCGACGCCGGACGATCTGCCCTCCTTCAAGCGTCTGCTTGGTGGAGGCTCGCAGTGGGGGCTTGCTCTCTCCTATGCCGAGCAGCCGCGTCCGGACGGTCTCGCGCAAGCCTATATTATCGGCGCGCCGTTCGTCGAAGGCCACCGTTCGGTTCTCGTGCTCGGCGACAACATCTTTTATGGCCATGGCTTGACCGAACTCTTGCACGAGGCCGGCGATCGCGAGCAAGGCGCCACGGTCTTCGCCTATCATGTCGGCGACCCCGAGCGTTACGGCGTCGTCGAATTCGACGCGGACGGCGTCGCGATTTCGCTTGAGGAGAAGCCGCGGGCGCCGAAGTCGAATTGGGCGGTGACGGGTCTCTATTTTTATGACGAGCGGGCGCCGCG
This sequence comes from Methylocystis sp., assembly GCA_049591215.1. GTDB lineage: Bacteria > Pseudomonadota > Alphaproteobacteria > Rhizobiales > Beijerinckiaceae > Methylocystis. Next base: position 1,897 of record JBAWEN010000240.1, read on the forward strand.
TTTCGCCGAGGGGCTTACTTACTCGGCGCGGGGAGAGTTGGAGATCACCGATCTCAACAGGGCCTATCTCACCCGTGGGGATCTTGGCGTTCGGCGGCTCGGGCGCGGTTTCGCCTGGCTTGACACGGGCACGCCGGCATCGCTGCTGGAAGCGGGCGAATATGTCCGCGCCATAGAGCAGCGTCAGGGCCAGCGCATCGCTTGCCTCGAGGAAATCGCCTTTCGCAATGGATGGATCGACTCGAAGGAACTGAGCGCCGCCATCGGCAAATTCTCGAAGAGCGGCTACGGCGCCTATCTCTCGGCGGTATTGAAGGAGGGCCAGCGTTCCGCGTAAGCCGTCGTCCGGTTCGACTCGCGGCGCGTCGTTGAGACTCCAAATCGGCCCGCCGCTCGCCGCAAACGCATGACATTGGCGCGGGTTATGGTTTAAAACTCCCGCGTGGCCCGCATGGTCGTTCGGGCGCACTCCTTGGACGCCCTCATGCCCTTCTTCGCCATTCCATTCCCGATGATCGATCCGGTCGCGGTCAATATCGGGCCGTTGCCGTTGCGCTGGTATGCGCTGGCCTACATCGGCGGCTTCGTTTTCGGCTGGTTTTATCTGCGTGTTCTGTGCCGGCGCGAGTCTTTTTGGCGGACGGGCCAGACGCGCCCGTCGCCGCTGGCGGTCGACGATCTCCTGGTTTACGTCGCGTTCGGCGTCATCATCGGCGGTCGGCTCGGCCACGTGCTGATTTACGACCCGGGCTTTTATTTCGCGCACCCGATGGAAATTTTTCAGACCTGGAAGGGCGGAATGGCCTTTCATGGCGGCTTGATCGGCGCGATCGTCGGCATGGCGCTGTTCGCCCGAAACGAGAGGCAGCCGTTGCTCACCATTGCCGACCTGAGCGCCGTGGTGGCGCCGATTGGCATTTTCCTCGGCCGCGCCGCCAATTTCATCAAGCCGGAAATGTGGGGCCGCGAGAGCGATGTTCCCTGGGCGATGGTCTTCCCGGCGGCGGGCGATGCGCCGCGACATCCCAGCCAGCTCTACGAGGCCGGGTTGGAGGGCGTCGCGCTCGGGCTCGTATTGTGGCTCGCCGTCCAGGCCGGCGCGCTGAAACGGCCTGGACTAGCGGCGGGACTTTTTGGCGTCGGTTATGGGTTGGCGCGAATATTCTGCGAGTTTTTCCGCGAGCCCGATCCGGTGCAGGAGGCGCTCGCGAATGGGCTGACCATGGGCATGGCGTTGTCGACGCCGATGATTCTGGCCGGCGCGCTACTGATCGTCGTCGCGCTGAACCGACGCGAGGCGCTCGCGTGAACGCGCTCGGAACGGAGATCGCGGCGATCATCGCCCATGAGGGGCCAATCTCGCTGGAGCGTTACATGACGCTGTGCCTGCAGCACCCTCGGCACGGCTATTACATGACCAGGGATCCGTTCGGCGCGTCGGGCGATTTCGTCACGGCGCCGGAGATCAGCCAGATGTTCGGCGAGATGCTCGGCGTCTGGATCGGGGAGGCGTGGACCGCCGCGGGCCGGCCGGCGGACGCGCGGCTTGTCGAGCTTGGACCCGGACGCGGCGTGCTGATGTCCGACGTGCTGCGCGTCGGGCGCGTGGCGCCGGGATTTCTCGACGCGATCTCCGTCGATCTCGTCGAAACCAGCCCGGTTCTGCGCGAAACGCAAGCGCGGACGTTGGAGCAGGCGCCGGCGCCGGTCAAATGGCGCGCGGCCATTGACGAAATTCCGCGCGCGCCGCTGTTCATCCTCGCCAACGAGTTTTTCGACGCGCTGCCGGCGCGCCATTTCGTCAGGACGGAGCATGGCCCGCCCTTCAGGCCGTGGCGCCCTTCCGACGCCTCGATAGCCCGCCTCGATAATGGCCTCTTTCCCGACGCCATGGGCGGATGGCGCGAGCGTCTGGTCGGCCTTACCGCGGCGGGCAAGCTGTCCTTCGGTCTCGCGGCATATGTCGAAAGCGGCTTGCCGTTGGGGGCGCCGGCGGGGTCGATCATCGAGATCAATGTCGTCGCCCAGCGCCTGATGAGCGCCATCGCCGAGCGCATCGTCACCGACGGCGGCGTGTTGCTTCTCGTCGATTACGGCTATACGCGGACGACGCTTGGCGAAAGCCTTCAGGCCGTCGCGCGCCATGCCTATGTCGACCCGCTCGAGGCGCCGGGCGAAGCCGATCTGACCACCCATGTCGACTTCGCCGCGCTCAAGCGCGCCGCTCTCGCCAAGGGCGCCAAGGTGCAGGGGCCCGTGAGTCAAGGGAGCTTTCTCGCCCAGCTGGGAATAGAGCGACGCGCCGAGACGCTGCGACGTAAGGCGACGGCGCGGCAGTTGGAGGACATCGACAGCGCGCTGGCGCGCCTCATCGGCTTCGGCGAACCGCGCGAACACATGGGCGAATTGTTCAAGGCGATGGCGGTGATGCACCCGGACATGCCCGATATGCCCGGTTTTGAGTCTTGAGTCCGATCGAAGAGGCGCGATGACCGAACTTCAACCGCTCCAGGCGAGAAATCTGGCGCTGCCAGGCCTCGCCCATTGCTTTTTCACCCGAAGCGGCGGGGTCTCGACCGGGGTTTACGGATCGCTTAACGGCGGCGTCGGCTCGCGCGACGAGCCCGCGCTTGTCGGCGAGAACCGGGCCCGCATGGCGCGGCGGCTTGGCGTGGACGCCGAGCGGCTGTTGGTTCCCTATCAAATCCACTCGAGCGACGCGCTCATCGTCGAGGCTCCCTGGGCGCAAGACGCGCGCCCGCGCTGCGACGGCCTCGCGACGCGAGCGAGGGGCCTCGGCCTCGGCGTCACCGGCGCCGATTGCGGCATGCTGCTGTTCGCCGACGCCAAGGCCGGCGTCGTCGGCGCCGCGCATGCCGGCTGGAAGGGCGCGCTGGGCGGCGTGATCGAGGCGACAGTCGTGGCGATGGAGCGGGAGGGCGCGAGGCGCGCCGAAATTCACATCGCGCTGGGGCCGACGATCGGCGCGGGGAGCTATGAAGTCGGTCCGGAGTTCGTCGAGCGCTTCGTGGCGATGGACGCGGCCTTTAGGCGCTTCTTCGCGTCTTCGGGGAAGGCGGGACATGCGATGTTCGATCTGCCCGGCTTCATTCATGCGCAGGCGGCGCGGCTCGACATCGCCTCCTTCGAGGCCATCGGGATCGACACTTACGCCAGCGAGGACCGCTGCTTCAGCTATCGCCGCAGCGTGCATCGCAACGAGCCGGACTACGGCCGGCTGGTCTCGGCCATCGCGCTGGTCTGAGCGGCGCGGCGGCGCGGGCTCACGGCTCGCTCAACAGTTTCGCGACGAAATCCTCGATATGCTTGGCCAGACGCGGGCGCTTTCGCCGTTCGGCGCGCAAGATCGCCAGCAGGTCGTCGAAGGTCGTCTGTATGTCGTCGTTGATCAGCACGTAGTCATATTGGACCCAGCGCGTGATCTCCTTGCGCGCGTTCTCCAACCGGCGCTCGATCACGTCGCGGGAATCTTCCGCGCGACGCTCCAATCTCGCGCGAAGCTCCTTCATCGAGGGCGGCAGAATGAACACGGTCACGGTGTCGGCGGCCATTTTCTCGCGCACCTGCTGCGTGCCCTGGTAGTCGATGTCGAACAAGGCGTCGCGCCCTTGCGCGAGGATTTCCTCCACGGGCGCGCGCGGCGTTCCGTAATAATTGCCATGCACCAGGGCCCATTCCAGCAACTCGCCGTTGTCGCGAAGAGACTCGAAGTGGCGCTGCGTGATGAAGCGGTAATGGATGCCGTCGACCTCGCTGGACCGCCGCGGCCGCGTCGTCACGGAAATCGACAGCGAGAGGTCCAGGGTCCGATCCTGCAGCAGCATGCGGGTCAGCGTCGTCTTTCCCGCGCCCGAGGGCGAGGAAAGGATCAACACTATGCCGCGATGGTCGGTCTGGAGCGAGGACATGGAGCGTTTCGGTTGGATCAAAGACTCAAAATCGCGGCGGGGGCGCGGTAAGAGCCTCTAACATCCGCCGCTTCCCTCGCGCTACTCGCCTATTCGATATTTTGCACTTGTTCACGCCATTGCTCGACCTCGATCTTGAGGTCGAGACCGATGGCGGTCAGGGCGGAGTCGTTGGATTTGGCGCACAGCGTATTGGTTTCGCGGGAAAATTCCTGCGCGAGGAAGTCCAGGCGCCGGCCGATCGGGCCGCCGCCCGCGAGCAGGGCGCGCGCGCTCGCCACGTGGGCGCTCAAACGGTCCAGTTCCTCGCGGATGTCGGCCTTGACGGCCAGCAGCACCGCCTCCTGATGCAGCCGTTGCGGATCGAAGGCGTCGGCGTTTTCGACGAGGAGCGCGATTTGCTGTTTTAGGCGCGCGCGCACGGCCTCGGGCTGGCGCGCCGGCAGCGCGTCGGCTTGCGCCGTCAGCGCCGCGATTCGGTCGAGGCGCCGGATCAGCACGGCGGCCAGCGCCGCTCCCTCGGCACGGCGCGAAACGACGAGCGCTTCGAGCGCCTCGTCGAGGCTGGCGAGGATTCGCGTCTCCAGCGCGGCGCGTTGACTCTCGTCGTCCTCCGGCTCCACCACCTCGACGA
>JBAWEN010000241.1:0-6500 GCA_049591215.1 Methylocystis sp.
CAGGCGCGGTGCTGCCTGTGCGTAAGGACGATCGAGCTAAGCGCACGCGCGAGAATTGGTGGCTGTTTGAGCGTGATCGCCCGGCGTTGCGCGACAAATTGAGCGCTTTACGGCGATTCATTGCAACACCCGTTGTGTCGAAACACCGAGTGTTTGTTTGGGTCGACGCGAGATGCTTAATTGCTAACCTGGTGGACGCCATCGCCCGCGACGACGACACCACCTTCGGCGTCCTGCACTCGCGCTTTCACGAAGCTTGGTCGCTGCGGCTTTGCACTTGGCTCGGCGTCGGCAACGATCCGCGCTACACCCCGACCACCACCTTCGAAACCTTCCCCTTCCCCGAAGGCCTCACGCCCAACATCCCCGCCAAGGACTATGCCGCCGACCCCCGTGCGAAACGCATCGCGAAAGCCGCGAAAAAACTCGACGATCTGCGCCGCGCCTAGCTCAATCCGCCCGATCTCATCGACATCGTTCCCGAGGTCGTCCCGGAATATCCCGACCGCATCCTGCCCAAAACCGCCGAAGCCGCCGCGAAGCTAAAGACACGCACGCTGACCAATCTCTACAACGAGCGCCCGAGTTGGCTGGACAGCGCCCACGCCGAACTCGACCGCGCGGTGGCTTCCGCTTATGGCTGGCCGGAGGATATTTCCACCGAGGACGCGCTGGCGAGATTGCTGGCGCTCAATCTGGCGCGGGCGGAGGCGCAATAACACGTTATGCGCATATCGTGTTATAAGGCGGGTAGAGGAGCGCGGCCATGAATGTATCAGTCGGCAAACGCTGGGAAGAATTTATCGACGCGCTGGTGAAATCCGGCCGCTACGCATCGGCGACCGAGGTGATGCGCGAGGGTCTGCGCCTCGTCGAAGAGCGCGAGGCGAAATTCAACAGTTTGCGCGATACGATAGAGGCGTCGCTGGCGGAGGGCGGAGAAAACACGATCGCCGAAGCCCGCGCCCGCATCGAAAAGAAGCATCGGGAACTTGAGGCCCGAGGCCGGTGAAGCGCAAGCTGTTTCTCTCGAACGCCGCTCTGCGCGATCTCGACGACGTCTTCGAATGTCTCGCCGAGCGTTTCGCGGACATCGCACGCGCCCGGGAGTTCGTCGACACCATTGTCGCTCAAATTGAAAAAATCGCCGGCCTGCCGTCGATCGTCGGCCGTCCGCGTGACAATCTTTTGCCGAGGCTGCGAAGCTTCCCTTTCCGAGGGTATTTGATCTTCATGCGTTACGAGGAAGACAGTTTGGTGGTCGTCAATGTTTTGCATTCGCGTCGCGACACGGACGCCGCCTTCTTCTTCGACGGCGACCCGCTCCAATGACCGGCGCCGGCACCGACCACACCAAGCCCAAGCTCGAAGGCGGACCCGCCATCATCCTGGTGCGCCCGCAGCTCGCGGTTAACATTGGCATGTGCGCGCGGGCGATGGCCAATTTCGGCCTTTCCGATCTGCGTCTCGTCGCGCCGCGCGAGGGCTGGCCGCGCACCGGCGCCTACCGCAAGGGCGCCTACGCCGCCGCCGCCGGGGCCGTGCATCTCCTGGAAAGCGCCAGGGTTTTTCCCGATGTCGCCTCCGCGATCGTCGATCTGTCCTTCGTCCACGCCGCCACGGCGCGCGGGCGCGGCCAGATGAAGCCCGTGCATATCCCCGCCCAAGCCATGCCGCTCACCGCCCAGGCGATCGCCGCCGGCGAGCGTCGCGGCGTGATGTTCGGCCCCGAGCGCACCGGACTCGACAATGACGACGTGGCGCTCGCCGACGCCATACTGACCTTTCCGGTCAATCCCGCCTACGCCTCGCTCAACCTCGCGCAGGCGGTGCTGCTGACCGGCTACGAATGGTTTCGCGCCGCTCACGGCGATGTCCTGCCGTTCGACACCAGCGAGCGCTCGCCGCCCGCGACGCGCGAAATGACGGCGGCATTTTTCGACTTTCTGGAGGAACAGCTCGACGCGCGGCAGTTCTTCCGGCCGATCACCAAGAAGCCGGTGATGGCGCGCAATCTGCGCAATATGTTCCATCGCATGACCCTGACCGAACAGGATGTCCGCACGCTCTGGGGCGTCGTGGTGCGCCTCGTCGAAGGCCCGCGCCGCGAACCCAACGCGCGGCGCCGCAACAAGCTGGAGGAGCAGGAGGCGCGCGAGGCTGCGGCGAAGGCCGAGGCGCGGCGCGCGCCCAAGGGCGAGCCGCCCGAGGCGCCGGAGTGAGGGCTCCTCGTGTCCTTTGTGTTCTTCGTGGTCGATAATTCCACCACCAAGACACGAAGATCACAAAGAGGAGAGTGATAGCGCCTCGATCATCGACATTTTCGCCAAAATTCGGCCCCTTGACTCTTCGATCAAAACAAGAACAATACAGGAACCTCGTTCGCGTTACAGCAGTCGAAGCCGCCCGTGATCATCCCCCTGCCCCGCTACGCCGAACTCGCCACGACGACCAATTTCTCGTTCCTGCGCGGCGCTTCGCACCCCGAGGAGCTGGTCGCGAAGGCGCTGGAGCTGGGGCATTGCGGCATAGGTCTCGCCGACCGCAATTCCGTGGCCGGCGTCGTGCGCGCCTTCTCCTTTTTGCGCGCGCATAAGGTTTCGGACCAGGACTTCAAGCTGGCGGTCGGCGCGCGGCTGGTCTTTGCCGACAAGACCCCGGAAATCCTGTGCTATCCGCAGGGCCGCGCCGCCTATGGCCGGCTGTGCCTGATGCTGACGCGCGGCAATATGCGCGCGCCAAAGGGCGATTGCGCGCTGGTTCTGGACGATCTCCTCGAGTTCGGCGAAGGCCAGCAGCTTGTCGCGCTGGGCGAGGCCGCGCCCCCCGCCCCGCTGCGCGCGGCGTTCGAGGGGCGGCTGTGGCTCGCCGCGGCCGCGCTGCTTGACGCCAATATGCGCGAAAAAATGCGGCGGCGCATCGCGCAGGCGCGCAAACTCGGCCTGCCGCTCGTCGCGGTGAACGATGTGCATTATCACGTCGCGGAACGCCGCCCGCTCGCCGACGCGCTCGCCTGCATTAGGGAAGGCGTCACGTTGGAGGACGCGGGCTTTCTGCTCTCCGCCAACGCCGAGCGCCACCTCAAAGGCGCCGGCGAAATGATTCGGCTGTTCGCCGAGGCGCCGGAGGCCGTGGACGAAAGCGCGCGCTTCATCGAACGCCTCGACTTTCGGCTTTCCGATCTCGCTTATGATTACCCCAGCGAATTGCGCGAGGGTTTTGCTAGCGAGCAGGACGCGCTGGAGGCCTTCACGCATGAGGGCGCGAAGGCGCGCTATCCGGATGGCGTTCCGGCGCATGTGGCGGCGCAAATCGCGCATGAGCTGAAGCTGATCGGCGAATTGAACTACGCCGCCTATTTCCTCACCGTCCACGACATCGTGCGCTTCGCCCGTGAACAAGGGATTCTCGCGCAAGGGCGCGGCTCGGCGGCCAATAGCGCGGTGTGCTTTTGCCTTGGCGTCACCGAGGTCGATCCGACCAAGCACGATCTTCTGTTCGAGCGTTTCGTCTCGGCCGCGCGCAATGAGCCGCCCGACATCGACGTCGATTTCGAGCATGAGCGGCGCGAGGAGGTGATCCAATATATCTACAAGCGCTTCGGCCGCGATCATTCGGGTCTCGCCGCCGCCGTCGTCACCTATCGCGCGCGCTCGGCGATGCGCGAGATCGGCAAGGCGTTCGGCCTCTCCAACGATTTTCTGGCGCGCCATTCGCGCATGGCCGGCGGCGGCGCCGACAGGGAGCAGCGCCGCGCCGATCTGGCGCGCGCGGGCTATGATCTGGGCGAGCCGCGCCTCGCGGCGGCGCTCGCCCTGGCGCAGGAACTCGCCGGTTTTCCGCGCCATCTGACGCAGCATTCCGGCGGCTTCGTCATAACCCGCGCGCGGCTGGACGAAGTTGTCCCGGTGGCGCCCGCGGCGATGGACGGCCGCACCACGATCATGTGGGACAAGGACGATCTCGACGCGCTCGGCATATTGAAGATCGACGTGCTGGCGCTCGGCATGCTCACCTGTCTGCGCAAGGGTCTGAGCCTCCTGGCGGCGCATTATGGCGTCCGCCATCGCCTCTCGAGCATTCCGGCGGAAGATTCGCGCGTTTACGCGATGGTCTCGCGCGCCGACACGGTCGGCGTGTTCCAGATCGAAAGCCGCGCGCAAATGTCGATGCTGCCGCGCCTGAAGCCACAATGTTTCTACGATCTCGTCATCGAGGTGGCGATCGTGCGGCCCGGCCCCATTCAGGGCGATATGGTGCATCCTTATCTGCGCCGCCGCATGAACAAGGAGAAGGTCGACTATCCCTCGAAGGAGCTGGAAGACGTCCTCGGCAAGACGCTCGGCGTGCCGCTGTTTCAGGAGCAGGCGATGAAAATCGCCATTGTCGCGGCGGGCTTTTCTCCCGGCGAGGCCGATCAATTGCGCCGCGCCATGGCGACGTTCAAACGCGCCGGACTCGTCGGCGGATTTCGCGACAAGATGATTTCCGGCATGGTTTCGCGCGGCTATGAGCGCGACTTCGCCGAACGCTGCTTCAAGCAGATCGAGGGCTTTGGCTCCTATGGCTTTCCCGAAAGCCACGCGGCCTCCTTCGCGCTGCTGGTCTATGCCTCCGCCTGGCTGAAATGCCGCTACCCCGACGTTTTCGCCTGCGCGCTGCTGAACTCTCAGCCGATGGGCTTTTACGCGCCCGCGCAGATTTTGCGCGACGCGCGCGAACATGGGATCGAGGCGCGCGAGGTCGACGTGAACGCCTCCCAATGGGATTGCACGCTGGAGCCGGCGGGGGAGCTTGGGTCCGTACATCCGCGCCACGCCGAAATGGCCGAGGATATTTTGGGCCGCCGCGCGCTGCGGCTGGGCTTTCGCCAGGTCCACGGCGTGGCCGAAAACGATATGCGCCTGCTGGCGGCGCGACGCGGCTCTGGATACGACTCCGTGCGCGATTTATGGCTGCGCACCGGCCTCGCCCCCGCCGTGCTGGAAAAACTGGCGCAGGCCGACGCCTTCGCCAGCCTTGGCCTCACGCGCCGCGAGGCGCTGTGGGCGGCCGCGGGACTTAACCGCGCCGGCGACAAGGACGATCTGCCGCTGCTGCGCGCCCTCGCCTTCGCGCCGCTGGAGCCGGACGCCAGACTGCCGCCGATGCCGCCGGGCGAAGAGGTGATCGAGGATTATCGCGCGCTGTCACTGTCGCTCAAGGGGCATCCCGTCGCTTTTTTGCGCGCGGGGCTGGCGGCGAAGGGAATCTTGCCCTGCGCCGAACTCGCGCGCTCGCGCGGGGTGCTGCCTTCGCGCGTCGTCGTGGCCGGGCTGGTGCTGATGCGTCAGCGCCCCGCCACGGCGAAGGGCGTCATCTTCATGACCATCGAGGACGAGACCGGCGCCGCCAATATCATCGTCTGGCCCAAGATTTTCGAGAAGCAGCGCGCGGAAGTGCTCGGCGCGAGGCTCGTCGCCATCGCCGGAGAGGCGCAGGTGGAATCGGGCGTCGTCCATCTCATCGCCCGCAAGGTCGAGGATATTTCGGCCGATCTGCGCAAGATCGAAAGGGCGAGCGCGGCGACGCCGAGGGCAAGGAATTTTTGTTGAGCAAGCGGCGGAGCGGCAACTCGGCGCGAAAGAAATCGCTTTACGCCCAGAGGGCGCTATAAACTCGCCGGACCGATCGAGAACCAAAATGTCCTCCGACATCCTCGCCCCCGTCTTCGACCTCTCCTTCGCCGCGCCGGCGGGCGAGGTCGCGCGAGTCTCGCCATTGACGCGCCGGCTGATCGCGCCCAATCCGGGCGCCTTCACCTTCACCGGCACTTGTTCCTACATCGTCGGCGAAGGCGAGGTCGCGATCATCGACCCCGGGCCGGCGATCTCCAGCCATGTCGACGCGCTGCTCAAGACAATCGCCGGCGAAAAGCTCGCGGCGATCCTCGTCACTCACACCCATCGCGACCATTCGCCCGCCGCCAGCATATTGCGGGAAAGAACCGGCGCGCCGGTGGTCGGCTGCGCGCCCTACGCGGCGCGCGCCGACCAAACGGGCCACGGCCTCGACGCCTCGCACGACCGCGACCATGCGCCGGACCGCGTAATGGCGGACGGCGAACTCATCGGGGTCGGCGGCGCGACCATCGAGGCCGTGGCGACGCCGGGCCACACCGCCAATCATCTGTGCTTCGCGCTGCGCGAGGAGCGCACGCTGTTTTCCGGCGATCATGTCATGGCCTGGGCGACAACCGTGGTGGCGCCGCCCGACGGCTCCATGCGCGACTACATGGCTTCGATCGAAAAGCTGCGGCGGCGCGAGGACGCGCTCTATTGGCCGGCGCATGGCGGACCCGTGCGCGATCCGCGACGCTATTTGCGAGCCCTCGCGCATCACCGCGCCCAGCGCGAGGCGGCGATCCTGCAACGGCTTAGCGAGGGCGACGAAACCATCCCGCAAATGGTCGCGCATATTTACGAGGGCGTCGATGCGCGGCTGCACGGCGCGGCGGCGCT
>JBAWEN010000242.1:0-2085 GCA_049591215.1 Methylocystis sp.
GGCGAGGCCGGCCCCCTGCTTTTCCTTCACGCAATGCGATCAAGTCACGAGGAGCTGAAAATGCAATCCGTCGAAGAATTTCTTGCTTACGCCATCAATGTCGAAACGGAGGCGGCGAGCCGCTTTGGGCAACTGGCCGACGCGATGGAGGCCTGCGGCAATCGCGAGGTGGGCAAACTGTTTCGTCGACTGTCGGACTACTCCAGACTGCATCTAGCCGATGCGCGCGCGCGGTCCGGCTTTCGCGAAATTCCAAAGATGAAGTCCGAGGATTTTGTTTGGCCCGGGATGGAAAGCCCAGAAACGGCGGCGATTTGGGCCACCGATCCTTTCATCGGCCGGGAACAGGCCCTGGAGATCGCGCTCGACGCCGAAACGGCGGGCTACGAATATTACAAGAATGTGCTCGAAACGACGTCCGATCCCGAAATCAAAGCGCTGGCGAAGGAGTTCGTCGAGGAGGAGGCCGGTCATGTCGCCGAACTGCGGAAATGGATCGCCGCGCATATGGCGGGTCAATCCCTCCCCGCCGATTAGCGGCCGCATCGACCTTTTGCCAGATCGCGTCCATCCGGGGCGGTGACTGTCGATACGCGGTTGGCGTTGGCGCGCCTTCTTCCGTTCGTCTCTCTTCGCGCCGCCATTCGGCGCGGCGCGGCCCACGAAAGAATGGCCGCGCCGCGCGGCGGCGCCTCAGCCGAACTTGAACAGCACGCCATAACCGCCGCGCGGGTAGTTCCAAACGATGTCGCCGGACGGTTCGCACAAAATCCGGCAGGTGCCGCATTCCAGACAGCCGTCCGGCGTGATCTCGACTTGTCCAGCGCTATTCTCGGCATAGCAGCCGGCGGGACACAGCGTTGTCATCGCCAGAAGATTTTTTGAAGGCTTGCTGTGCGGCTCGATGGAGATGTGTGGCCTGCCGGCATCCACGAGATATCGGTTCTGGAATAGTTTTTCTTCGACACGCGCTGGCTGTATGGACATGACCGTTCTCCTGTCGCCATTTGATTGAATGCCCGGGGCGAGCCGGGCCGCTTTGTCAGCGCCAAGCGCGCGCCAAACGCACCGCGTCGCCGAACAGGCCCGTCCAGTTGCGTTCCTTTACGAACGCGCGGATCGAGGCCTTTTCCTTCTCGATCTTTGGCGTGCCGTCGACGCGCAGGAAGTTTTCCATCGCGTTGGACATCAGCTTGGGATAGGCGAGGAAGTAGTTCTTGGCCTGCGTATGCAGCAGCGCGGGCATATCCTTGTATTTTTTCAGATCCTTCATGACGAAGCTGTCGTCCAGCAGCTTTTTGTAGAGCGCGAGATTTTGCTTCGTCATCGGCTCCCGGCGCGTCTTCAACTGGAAGATCGCCTCGCCCGCGAAGCGCCCCGAGGTCATCGCGAGATTGGAGCCCTCGCGGTGGATCGCATTGTTCAACTGCGCCGCGTCCCCGACGACGACCCAGCCGTCGCCAAAGAGTTCGGGAATGGTTTTGTAGCCGCCCTCGGGAATGAGATGCGCGGCGTATTCCTTCACCTCCGAGCCTTCCAGCAAGGGCGCCACCGACGGGTGTTTCTTGAAAGCTTCCAGCATGCCGTAGGGCGTCTCGGTGGTTCCCGCGAAGTCCGAAACCAGGCAGCCCATGCCGACTGAAATACTCTCCTTGTTGGTGTATATGAAGCCCATGCCGGTCATCCCCTTGGAGATGGTTCCTGCGGCTTCGATCACCACGCCCTCGTCGCCGTGCAGATTGAATCTGGCGTCGATCGTTTCGCGCGGTAGAAAATGCATTTCCTTGACCGCGAGCGCCACGTGGTCGGCTTTCGGCGTTTCGCGAAGACCCGCTCGCGAGCCGAGCAAACCATTGACGCCTTCCGCGATAACCACGACGTCGGCGAAGATCGTCCCGCCGCGGCGATCGGTCGAAACGCCGATGACCTTGCCATAGGCGTCGCGCTCCAGCTGCGTGACCGTGGTCTCCGCGATGACGATGGTTCCCTTCGCCTGCGCCTCTCTGGAGAACCAGCGATCAAACTGCGAGCGGATGATCGTATATCGGTTCGGGCTTTCTTCGTTGAAGTCGTCGGAGCGATATT
>JBAWEN010000243.1:0-3379 GCA_049591215.1 Methylocystis sp.
GCCTAACAATTCAGCTTCGCGCCCCTAAAAACAATACCCAATAGGATAGCAGATGACAATCTATTGAAGGGGTCTATTAGCCCATCTGGGCAGTAATACACCCACCCAAATTTCGACGCAAAACCCAGCCCAACACCCAGCCTCGCTCTCGTAATAAAATGCAAATCGGCCCGTTTCATAAGCAAATAGCCATCCCAACCAAAATCCGAAACCGATTAGAAATCTCAATAAATACCCCCAGCCCGAATGGCTGCGACATTTTGTGCTGCAGCGCGGAAAATGCGCGGGGCGATAGGCGAAATACGACCCGACAAACGAGAAGCGCCATAATTCAAAACGCGGACTTTAAAATTTCATTGTTCCCAAACGGAGATAGCGGACAGATCGAAACGCGCCGCCGCTTCGGCGACCGACACCCCATCGAGAACCAGATTGGGCGCGATTTCCGTCAACGGAGCCAGAACAAAAGCCCGTTGAAACAATTCCTTGTGGGGAATCGTGAGTTCCGGGTCGTCAAGGCTGCGATCGCCCAAAAACAAAATATCGACGTCGATCAGCCTCGGACCCCAGCGCTTGGTTGGCTCTCGCCCCATATCCGCCTCGATTTGCTTCACCGCGGCGAGAAGTTCATAGGGGGCAAGGCTGGTCGCGCCCACCGCGCAGGCGTTGGCGAAATCTCCCTGGTCGAGAACGCCCCATGGCGGCGTCCGGTATATTCGCGACACCAATTCCAGCCGGGCGACTCCGCGCTCCTCGAGAAGGCGCAACGCCTTGCGGATATTCCCCGGCTTGTCCCCAATGTTGGAGCCCAGTCCAAAACCGACCTGCGTTATGGTCATGCGTCACATCCGTTCAAAATCAACGCGGCTGCATCGCCGCCATGACGGCGAAGGCGGTCCTGTGCTCGAGCGCGTCATGCACTCTGAACACTCGTGCGCCGAGGCTCGCGGCGAAGACATTCGCCGCCAGAGTGCCGACCAGCCGTCCCTCGATCAATCCGTCGGGCAAATCGCGAAAGATGGTTTTCCGCGAAACGCCGATCAATAAAGGGTGACCAAACAGCAGTAATTCCGGAATGGCGCGTAGCGCCTGATAGTTTTGCTCGCGGCTTTTACCGAAGCCGACGCCAGGATCGAGCAGAATATGCCGGCCAGGAATGCCGGCGCGCCGAGCCAAATCCAGTGAGCGCTCAAAAAACCGCCGCATGTCGCAGACGATGTCGACGCCAGCGTCCACGGTGTCGCGATTATGCATGATCACAACGGCCGCGCCCGCTTCCGCGACCACGGACGCCATCGCGGGGTCTCGATGCAAGCCCCAAACGTCGTTCACGACCGCCACGCCGGTTCGCAGCGCCCGACGCGCCGTCTCCGCCTTGTAGGTGTCGATCGACACCGGAGCCCCCGCCTGCGCGACCAACGTCGCCAGCAATGGGCGTAAGCGCTCCCATTCTTCCTCGGCGGAGACGGGCGTATGGCCCGGCCTAGTCGATTCCGCGCCGACATCGACGATGCAGGCGCCGTCGGCGACCAGTTTTCGCGCCTGGGCCAGCGCCGCGTGAGGCGAGGTGAAAAGACCGCCGTCCGAAAAAGAATCCGGGGTCACGTTGACGATGCCCATGATGGCGGGCCCCGCCTCGACACTGGACAGAAACGCCTCCCTAGCGGCGCTAATGTCTTCAACTTGTACAGGCAAATTATCTCCCCCGTTCCATCTCGCTCGCCAAGGGGGTTCTAGTCGTCGTATTTCAGATAGGCGAATCGCGGGTCGTTTTCGGGCGTCCCTTCCAGCGCGCCGCCCGCTTTGCCAGGTCTCCAGCCCACGACTTCTTCTATCTTGCGGGCGAGTTCGAAGTCCTTGTCGGTGATTCCCTTGGCCGTATGGGTCATCAATTTGACCTCGACCCAGGCATAGGAGGCGGCGATATCGGGGTGGTGCCAGGCGGCCTCGGCCAAATGGCCGACCGCGTTAATGACCATGAGCGTTCCCTTCCACGAATGGGTTTTGAACTTGCGGCGAATCCAGCCGTTTTCATAGCGCCAATGCGGCAGATCCTTGGCCAGCCGCTCGCTGATCTCGCTTTCGGCATAGGCGTGTTCCTTAGTGGTCATGACGCTCTCCTTGGGCTTGGGTTCTAGATAGCCATTTGACCTGACGACGTAAGGGGCGATGGCGCTAGAATAGCTAAATCCTCTTGCCATTATTGGTCAGGCGCGTTACTCGCGCAACGGCGTCGCCGTCGCGTGATGTAGGGCGAGGCGACGCCAAGTCGCGCAGCGAAGTCGCGCTTTGAAGTCTTGCTCGATCGAAACGGGGCGTCATGTCGGCCCAATCTAGCGTCAACGAAGTTCGCGTCGCGGCCGCGGCGCGCCTGCACCTGGGCTTTCTCGACATGAACGGCGGCCTCGGCCGCAATTTTGGCGGACTCGGTCTGTCGATCGGCGGCCCAGCGACAATGCTCACGCTGAAGCGGGCCGACGAGACTCTCGTGGAAGGCGCCGAATCCGAACGCGCGCGACGCCTTCTGCGAAAAGCCCAGGCCGCCTTGGCTCCGCGTTCGGCCCATCATCTGACCATCCACCAAGCGATCCCCGCGCATTCCGGACTTGGTTCCGGCACTCAATTGGCGCTGGCGATAGCGACGGCGCTGCGGCGACTGGAAGATTTGCCGCTCGACCCGAACGCCGACGCCGCCCTATTGGAGCGTGGCGCCCGCTCGGGACTAGGCGCGGGTTTGTTTCAGGACGGCGGATTCGTGGTGGACGGCGGACGCGGGACGAGCGGGCTCACCCCGCCGGTCATCGCCCGCCTGCCGTTCCCGCCCGAATGGCGCATCCTGCTTGTCATGGACAACAACGCCCAGGGTCTGAACGGCGAGCGCGAGCGCGAGGCTTTCGCCGCTCTGCCGCTCTTCTCCGAGGCGCGGGCCGGAGACATTTGCCGCCGCGTGCTCATGCAAGCCTTGCCGGCCTTGGCCGAACGCGACATCGCCGCCTTTGGCGAGGCCATTACGCATATCCAGATCATCGTCGGCGATTATTTCGCGCCCGCGCAAAACGGCCGGCGCTTCACCAGCGCCCGCGTGGAAGCCGTCGTCGCGCGGCTGTTGCGCGAAGGCGCCACCGGCGGCGGTCAGACTTCGTGGGGCCCCACGGGCTTCGCATTCGTCGCTGGCGAAGCGGAAGCGCGGCGCCTGGCCGAGCGCGCGCGCTCCGACGCCGCCGATGGACTGACAATCGAGATTGTCGAAGGGCTTGCGCATGGCGCGCGCATTGACGCGATTTATGCGCGGATAACCTGAACGGCGCCTTGCCGCCGCGCTCGCCCGCGCCTCACCCGGGCCCGTCTTCCTCTCCCTTGATGTCAGGGTTCGCCCGCG
>JBAWEN010000244.1:0-6182 GCA_049591215.1 Methylocystis sp.
CGGCAAGGTGCTCTTCGCTCTCACGGATTCGAATCCGACCAAGCATGTCCAGGACACGCTCGCCTTCGTCAAGCAGTGGCGGGAACAACACCCGCGCTGAAAACAGCACGACGTTATCCACTATTTAAGTAGACTATATCGGAGTAGAGGGATATTGAGAGCTTGGGCGTCGCCCGCTCGTTCGCGGCGGCGGATAAACAAACCCCAATCGGGACAAGGAGAAAGATCGAGATGCGTCAGTCTTCAACCGGCCTTCGCGCCATCGCCGCGACGGGAGCGGCTCTTGCCCTGAGCGCGGGAGTTATCCTGTCCGCCAATGCACAGAGCGCCGCGCCGGCCCCGGCTGCCGTTCCCGCCGCGAAAGCTGGAGGCGCCGGCCCTTCGGCGACAAAGCAGGCCATCGAGACGCGCAAGGCGGCGTACGCATTGATCGGAAACTACTTCCGCCAGCTTGGCGCCGTCGCCAAGGGAAACGCGCCCTATGACGAGGCCGACGCGACGAAGCGCGCCGCGCGCATCGCCTTCCTTTCGAACCTTCCGGGCGAGGCTTTCCCTGACGTCTCCAATGTCGGCGAGCCCGACACCAAGGCCAAGGCCGACGTCTGGACCAATCGCGCCGACTTCGACAAAAGGCTGAAGGATTTTCAGGCGCACGCAGTCGCTCTGGTTCAGGTCAACGCGACGGAGAAGGGCGCGACCGACGGCTTCAAGGCCGCCGTCATCGCCCTCGGCGAGGATTGCAAGGGCTGCCACGACACTTACAAGGTCAAGTAAGTCTTCCAAGGTCAAGTGAGCCGCGGCGCGGCGTTCCCGCGGCGCGGCTTGCGAACGCCGCGACATTCGATCCGCGATCTGCTGCTCAAGAGATTGCTTCCATGACGACGCTCGACAACAACATCCAAGCGCAGGCCCGGCAGGACACGCAAGGCGCCGAACATCGTCTCGTCTGGGATTGGCCTGTCCGCCTGTTCCATTGGAGTCTCGTCGCGGCCTTCGTCGGCGCCTTCGTGACCAACAAGCTCGGCGTCGCCTATTTCAAATATCATGTCTGGTGCGGCTACGCCGTCATCACATTGGTGACGTTTCGTGTTCTCTGGGGTCTCGTCGGCACCAAGCACGCGCGGTTTTGGAACTTCGTGCGAGGCCCGCGCGCGACGCTGCGTTATGCGTGCGATTTCTGGCGCGGATATGCGGAGAGTCACGCGGGACACAATCCGCTCGGCGCGCTAATGGTGCTTTTGCTGCTGGGAGCGCTCGGCGCGCAGGCGGGTTTCGGCCTTTTCTCCAACGACGAGATCTTCAACGTCGGTCCGCTCGCCGGCTATGTGTCCAAACAGACGAGTCTGCTGCTGACATCGCTGCATCGCAAGACATTCTACTGGATCGCCGCCGCGGTCGCGATTCATGTGGCGGCGGTGATTCTACATGTCGTCGGCAAGCGCGAGAATCTGGTGCGCGCGATGATCACCGGCCGCAAGGGCGCTCACGCCGTCGCTCCCCATGACGAGATCATTTCGTCGCGCGGCTGGCTCGCGGTCGCGCTGGCCGCTAGCGTCGCGACGGCGCTGGCCCTGCTGTTACATTTCGCGCTGGGCGCCGAAGTCGATCCCGGCGAGTTTTGAATTTTCAAGACCTCTCTCGATAAACCGCCGCCATCCCCATCCAGGGCTCCCGGCCGCGGGTCCGTTAAGTTGCGTGGGCCGCAAAACCGATCGGCGAAACATCGCGTAAGCAAACAATTGATCTCAAATCATGGGAGCGCCGAGCGCGCTCATGACCCCGATTATACAATCCGCGCGCACGGTTCCATTTTACCCCGCCTCTGCTACTCTCCACATGTCTCGCGGCCTGTCCGCGCCGGCATCGCTCCGTCTGGCGAAAAGCCCGGCGCCGCCCGACGGGAGATCACGGATGCGAACTCGATTACTCTCTCGTCTCAAAAAGAATGCCTACGCCCGCACGTATAGACATTGAAGTGGGAGATACCCCTTGGAAGACATGTCCGCGTCCATTGCTCCGTCCTTCGACACTCCGCGCCCTCCCAAGCCCAGATATTGCGTCCGCGTAGGCGTCACCGGCCATCCTCCCGACCAATTGCGACAAAAAGCGACGCCCCGCGCGCGGGACGACTTGCTGAGCCTGTTCGCCGCCATCGAAACCGCGGCGGTGAGGAATTTGGAAAGCACCTCCCAATGGTACGAGTCGAGCAAGCCGGCGATTCGACTGGTTTCCTCGCTCGCCGAAGGCAGCGATCAATTGGCCGCGGAAATCGTGGCGCGAGAATTCCGAGCGCGCGCCGACGAAGGTCAAATGCGGCCCCGCGCCGCCGATTGGTCGATCGACGCGGTTTTACCCGCGCCGAAAGGAGACTACGTCGCAGCGTCCCGCGTGTCGGCGCGATCCGAGCCGGGACAGCCGATCGATGTCGCCGGTCAGTTTCTCGCCGCTTTCGCGCTTGCCGACCGGCTCGTCGAATTGCCCTTGCTGACCCATGACGGCAGGTCGGCGGATGGCGGAGACAAGCCTGGCCCGCGGCCAGGCGGCTCGCAAACTTCACAACCGTTGGACCCCGCTAAAACGCTCGACCACCACTTGGCCGCGCGCTTCATGGTTTGGCATATCGACGTTCTCGTCGCCGTGTGGAACCGCGAGCCGGGCTCCGGTCCTGGAGGAACGGCGGAGGTGGCGCGCCTGGCCTTCGAATCCGGCGTGCCCGTGATTGTCGTCGACCCCGAAGGTTCAACCCCGCCGCGTCGGCTTATTGAAATTGACGAGCGCGGCGCCGGAGAAGTCGACGATGCCGATTGCCGGCGCGCGGGCATGTTCGAAGAAATTTTCAGCACGCTGTTCGCCATTCCGATCGAGGCGGATTCGGAACATTCGAATGGCGGCGAAGAGCCCGACAAACTGCTCAAGGGATTTCTCGCCGAATCCTGGCCCAAGAATCGCGGTCCCGCCACCTTCGATCTGCTCAAGACGCTCGCGAGCGGTCGTTGGCCAAGACATTTTTTGCGACTGCCGATTGATCCGCAAGGGCGGCGTCAAGACGAGTGGGACAATTTCCTAAAGGAAGTGTCGCCCGGCCCCGCGCTCGATAAGGCTTTGCGAGAAAAACTTCTTCCCCGCTTCGTCTTCGCCGACGAGTTGGCGATTCTCTATGCGAACAAGTACCGCTCGGCCTATCTCTCCGTCTATTTTTGGGCCGCGGTCGCCGTTTGGGTCGCGCTGCTCGGCTTCGCGCCGCAGACGAGCCTCGACCCTCTGTCCTTCAAGTTGATTTTGGCCGTGATCGAAATTTGCATTATCGTCTACATCAGCTTGAAGGTGCGTTTCGGCAGAGGCATGAAGTGGCATCGGCGATGGCTCGATTACCGAGCGTTGGCGGAAACGCTGCGGCATGTTCGCTTTCTCGCCTGCGCCGGCATGTTCGGCGGCAAGCCGACCGCCGCCGAGGAGCGTTCGGCATGGTGGCTGTGGTATTTGCGCGCCACGATGCGCGAAATTGGCCCGCCGGACGGACAACTCGACGCGGCCGCGATTCATGCGATCCTATGGGGCACGCGGACGGAGGAACTTCAGCCGCAGAGGGAATATCATAAAGGCGTTGTCCGCGTGTTCGAGCGCATTGAACATATCATCCATCGGATGGAGCTTGGCATCGTCACGCTGACAGTCCTCGTTCTAGCCAGTTTCGTCGTCACCGTAGGATGGTATTGGTTCGATCAAGCCAGAACGACAGGAGATTATGCGTTCGTGTTCGATGAGGGCGAGGATGGCCCGATGGCCTGGGTTTATCAGTTAAAACCCTGGGTTTCCATTATTGCCGCGGGGCTACCGGCGGTCGGAGCGGCGCTTGGCGGAATTAAATTCACGGGCGAATTTCGAAGCACGGCGCTTCGTTCCACCGCCATGGTCAACGCGATCGACGACCTTGAAGAACACTACGATGCGATGCTCCGCGGGACCAAATTCAAGGACGCGCGCCGTCTGCTGTTGAGCACCGCGAGCGTACTAGCGGAGGACATCAATGCTTTCCGCGCGATCTTCGGACAGCGCAACCTCACGCTGCCGGCTTAACGAAAGCGCCCGCGCGCCAAGCGTTCCGAAACCAAGGAGCGGCCATGAAATCCGTCTGTTTCGTCCTGATGCCCTTTGGCGTGAAGCCGGACGCCTCCGGGCGGGCGATTGATTTCGACCTCGTCTATAAGGATATTTTCAAACCGGCGATCGAACATGCCGGTCTTCTCCCCATCCGCGCAGACGAAGAGCAGTCGCACGGTTTCATCCACAAATTGATGTACGAGCGCCTGCTGCTGTCCGAATATGCGGTCGCCGACCTGACTATTCTCAACGCCAATGTCTATTATGAACTCGGTGTCCGTCACGCCGCGCGGCCCGCCACGACGATCATGACCATGGCCGACCAGACCGGGCTTCCCTTCGATGTCACGGGCCTGCGCGCCTTCACCTATTCGCTCGACGCGGACGGCAGGCCCAGCGACGCGAGCGGCGCGTCCAATTTGCTCAGTGAACGGCTCAAGATTTGTATCGCGCGCGATCTTGTCGACAGTCCGCTTTACCAACTCGTCGACGCATTGCAGCCGCCGCCGATAGACCGCGAACGCACCGACGTTTTTCGCGAACGGGCCGCTTATTCGGCGGAAACAAAGACGCGTCTGGCGAACGCCCGGGCGGCTGGAAAGATTGACGCGATCGAGGCGGCGGAGGAGTCGCTCGGCGACGCATCCGGGCTGGAGGCGGGCGTCGCCGTCGATTTGCTGCTCTCCTATCGAGCCGTCGGCGGCTACCAGAAGATGCTCGATCTGGTCGCCCGGATGGACCAGACCCTGGCGCGGACGATCCTGGTGCGCGAGCAACTCGCCTTCGCGCAAAATCGCCTTGGCCAATCGCGCGAGGCGGAGGAGACGCTGAAACAGATCATCGCCGCGCGCGGCCCGTCGAGCGAGACCAACGGTCTGCTGGGGCGCGTCTACAAGGACCGCTGGGAAAAAGCCGCGAAGGCCGGGGACGTCTTTACCGCCAGATCGCTGCTCAAACAGGCGATCGAAACCTACCTCGAAGGCTTCGAAGCGGATTGGCGAGACGCCTATCCGGGGATCAACGCGGTGACGCTGATGGAGATCGCCGACGATCCGCGCCGACATGCCCTCATTCCCGTGGTGCGCTATGCGGCGGAGCGCCGACTCGCCCGCAAGGGGCAGGCCGATTACTGGGACTATGCGACACGTCTCGAACTCGCCATTCTCGCGAATGACGATAATGGCGCCGCCGATGCGCTCGGCGACGCCCTCGCCAAGGCGCGCGAGAAATGGGAGCTGGAAACGACGGCCCGCAATCTTCGCCTCATCGCGGAGGCGAGGGCGGCGAGGGGAACCGGGGGCGATCCGGTGTTGGCGGAACTGACGAAGCGGATCGAAGCTTTTTGAGCTTATGGTTGGTCGTTCGAGCGAACTCCGCTTTCCTGTCCGGACATTCGCGGCGGTCCCGGTCGAGCGGCGGACGATCTCGGCTCGCCGGACAGGAAGTTCAATCGACCCGTTAACACTCAGGCGCCGAGGAACTCCGTCAAGATCGGCTCCATGCGGCGACGAAACGCGCTAAAACAAAAATTCGCGCGCCAATGCTCGCGCCCGTTTTCGCCAAATTGACGAGCGAGGGCCTTATTCGACAGCAGTTCGATTGTTCGCCGCGCGAGTTCGCCCTCCCGCTCGAGATCGACATTATAGCCGGTGACGCCGTGAAGATTGATTTCCTGGCCGGCGTCTTGGGTGGAGGCGATCACCGGCAAACCACGGCGCATCGCTTCGATGTACACCAACCCGAACCCTTCCTGGCGGCTGGGCATCGCGAAAACATGAGCACGAGACCAGAGCGCGTCTATTTGGCTTTGGGGCAGAAAGCCCGTGAACTCGATATTGCTTGCCGCCGCGGACGCGCCCGCCCGGGCGCGCAATATGTCCAGTCCATCGCCGCCGCCAGCGATCAGCAGTCGCGCATCGGGTATCGCGGCCATGACGCTGGGCCAGCAATCGATCAGTTCGACATGCCCCTTATACATCTCGGACGTGTCGACCCGCGCCAGGATCAAAACGGTGGGAGGACCGCCGAAATCGCTCGCCCGTTCCGGAACGTCGTTTTCTTCCGTAGCCAACCAACAAACC
>JBAWEN010000245.1:0-2068 GCA_049591215.1 Methylocystis sp.
CCCGCGTTTGCAGCATCCATAATTTGCCGCGCTCGACGGTGAATTCCATGTCCTGCATGTCGCGGTAATGCGCTTCCAGCTTTTCCGCATAGGCCTTGAACTCGGCGAAGACAGCCGGCATCGCCGCCTCCAGCGATGGCGCCTCGGATTTCGCGGGATAGCCCGTTCCTTGGCCCGTCCCTTGGGACGCGCCTCCTTCGGACGCCCTTTGGCGCGCCTCCTCGCTGATTGGTCGCGGCGTGCGCATTCCGGCGACGACGTCCTCGCCCTGGGCCTTGATCAGAAACTCGCCGTAAAGCTCGCGCGCGCCGGTGGAGGGATTGCGCGAAAAGGCGACGCCCGTGGCCGAATTATCGTCCATGTTGCCGAACACCATCGCCTGCACATTGACGGCGGTGCCCCAGTCGGCCGGGATATTGTGCAATTCGCGGTAAACGATGGCGCGATGGTTCATCCAGGAGGAGAACACCGCCTTGATCGCCCCCAAAAGCTGCTCACGCGGGTTCTGCGGAAAATCCACGCCCTTGTGTTCGGCCACGATCTCCTTGTAGAGCGCGACGACCGCGCGCCAGTCGTCGGCGCGAAGCTCCGCGTCCAGAATGATCGCGCGCTGCTCCTTGTACTGTTCGAGCGCCTCCTCGAATTCGTGATGCGCGACGCCGAGCACGACGGAGGAATACATTTCGATGAAGCGTCGATAGCAATCGAAGGCGAAACGCTCGTCCCCGCATTTTTTTGTTAGCGCGCCGACGGTGTTGTCGTTCAACCCAAGATTAAGCACGGTGTCCATCATGCCGGGCATCGAGGCGCGAGCGCCCGAGCGCACCGAGACGAGCAGCGGCCAGTCGGGATCGTCGAAGGAATGACCGGCGACGTCGCCGAGATGCGTCAGCGCCGCGTCGAGCTGCTCGCTCAAATCCGGCGGCAGCGTTTTGTCGTGCGCGTAAAAATAGGCGCAGACTTCCGCGGTCAGCGTGAAGCCGGGCGGCACCGGCAAGCCGAGCCGCGCCATTTCGGCGAGGCCGGCGCCCTTGCCGCCCAGCAGCTCCTTCATCGACGCCGCGCCGTCCGCTTCGCCTTGACGAAAATTATAGGCCCATTTGCTCATGCGTTAAGATGTCCGGCGGAGTGGAAGCGCGAAAGGGCGGCGCGCGCGGCGTCAGTTGGAGCGCTCCGCCCGGCGGCGCAGATACAGCGAGAAGTTCAGCCAGCTCGCGCCGTAAATGATCATGTCGACGCCAAGAAAAACCCCCAGCACGTACGCGGAGTTTTCCGGCCAGCCGGCGATGATGAACACGCCGAGCAGCACCGTCACGACGCCGGCGAAGGCGACATACCATTTCGGCCCTTCCGGCAGTCGCGTGGCGAAGATTATGCGCACCACGCCCGTCGCCAGCAGCGCGGCGCCGAGCATCAGCGTGAAGCCGAGCGCGCCGCTGATGGGATTGGCCAGCGCGAAGGAGCCCGCCACGACATAGAGCAGGCCGACCAGCACGACGAAGATGCGGCTGCTCCATTTATGCGCGTTCACGCCGATCGTGATCTCGACCGCCCCGATCAGGATCACGAAGGCGGCGATCACATAGACGGAAACGAGCGTCGCCAGCCCGGCGACGCCGAGCGACACGAAGCCGAAAAACATTGTCAGCAGGCCGAAGGCCGCGAACCACCGCCACCGGCCGCGCAAATGCTCCAGCACGTGGCCGATGTCGTGGTGAAGTGGACTGGTCGGGGGAGTGGCGTCGCCGATGGTCATGATTCGCTCCTGATGAATACCCTGTCCCGTCCGGCTTGGCTCGCGAGCCAACCGTAAGCTAAGGCGAAAAGCCGACAGCGGCGGAGCGGGGTTTTCCGCCGGCGAAACGTTATCATATATTCGGTGCGCCGGGAGCGCGCCGAATCGCCTATCGGCAAGGATCCTAAATGACCGAGGACTCCGACGAAAAGGCCCGTCCCGCGACCGGCCATACGCTCGGCGCTTTATCAATCGCCGAATTCGACGAGCGCATCGCGCTGCTGCGCGCCGAGATTTCGCGCCTCGAGGCGGCGCGAGAGAAAAAACACGCGG
>JBAWEN010000246.1:0-1514 GCA_049591215.1 Methylocystis sp.
CAAAGATTACCGATTTTATATAGGTATATATTTCTGCTATACCAAGTCGCGCGGAAATATTGGAAGATTTTTCTACCTTAAAATGCTTGCGCCTTCGGTTGGACGGTTGTAACCATCCGTCTTGCCGCGAGAACTTGCTTGCGACGAAATCCCAATAATGGCCCTCCGACGGCTCGGCTGTCGTGCGCGCGAGACGCGCGTCTCGTCGCCTCTTCGAGGAAAAACCAATGACCGCTGAACCTGAAGCCCGCCGCACGCTAAGTGAATCGGCGGCGCGCCAACTCGCCAACGCGACGAAGACACGGCCGCAATGGTCGGGCGTCACGCCGCGCTGGCTGGTGTCGTTCTTGCCCTGGGTCCCCGTCGAGGCAGGTATATATCGGCTTAACCGCGTCAAGGAGGACTCGGCGCTCACTGACGCCGACGTGCAATGCAGCCCGGCGCGCGACCGCGACGCGGACCTGCCCGAGACCTTCGTCGATTACGAGGACGCGCCGCGCGAATATTCAATGAACGCGGTCACCACCGTGCTCGACGTGCAGACGCGCGTGTCCGATCTTTACAACCACCCCTATGATCAAATTCAGGAACAGGTGCGGCTGCTCACCGAAAAGGTGAAGGAGCGGCAGGAAGCCGAACTGATCAACAACCCCGAATACGGCTTTCTCGCCAACGCGCATAAGTCGATGAAGATCAAATCGCGCACCGGCGCGCCGACGCCGGACGATCTCGACGAGTTGATCTCCAAGGTGTGGAAGGAGCCGGCGTTCTTTCTGGCGCATCCGCGCGCCATCGCGGCCTTCGGGCGCGAATGCACGCGCCGCGGCGTGCCGCCGCCGACCGTGACGCTGTTCGGCTCGCCGTTCATCACCTGGCGCGGCCTGCCGCTGGCGCCGAGCGACAAGCTCTATGTCGACGACAAGGGCAAGAGCAACATACTGCTGCTGCGCACGGGCGAGAAGAAGCAGGGCGTCGTCGGCCTGTTCCAGCCGGGCGTTCCCGGCGAGGTGGCGCCGAGCCTGTCGGTGCGCTTCATGGGCATCAACCGCAAGGCGATCGCCTCCTATCTGATCTCGCTCTACTGCTCGGCGGCGGTGCTGACGCATGACGCGCTGGGCGTGCTGGAGGATGTCGACGTCGGCAAGTTCCACGACTACGGCGACAAATACGTCTAAAAGCCAAGACTTGAACTCGAGACTTGAAGACTGTCCTTGAACCGGCGGCTTCGCGCCGCCGGTAGACCATTTGAAGGAAGGCGCCGGCATGTCCCCCACGCGGATCGCTCCCACGCTCGCGGATTCGCCCGTCGATGGCGCGCCCGCGCAAGACGCGGCCCATCACGCGCCGGCGCCTTTCGACCCCCAGATGATCGCGGGTCTGGCCAACGCCTTCTTTCGGGCGCCGCCGGCCTCGCTGGCGTCGGCGCCGGTTCCGTTTGGTGTTCCGGTCGCGGCGCCCAATCTCCCCGATGCGCCCGCGCCGTCCGTCGTCACCACGGCCGCGCCGTTCGCGCC
>JBAWEN010000247.1:0-8577 GCA_049591215.1 Methylocystis sp.
CTTGAATCACGACTCGCTAATCAACGATAGTGGGTACTAGGGCATAAGACACCACAAGCCGTTACGAGATCGTGCGCTGGCGCGCGCGACGAGCGGCGATCGGGAGGTGAAGGCCGCCCGCGAGAGCGGGGACGCAAACCCGCGGCATGGTGAAGCCTCGACAAATCGGACATTTACCGTCAAAATGGCGGTCGCTGGATCAATTAGGATCGCATATCCGTGTCGTTGTTCGCAAAAATTCCTTTTTTTGAAGGCCTTAGCCCGGGCGAGGCTGAAAGTTTCGCGCGCGGCTGCGTTTGGAAGCGCTTCGATCAGGGCGAGCTAATGGTCGATTTCGAAGATTGCTCGACGGACGTATATTTTATTCTTTCGGGCGAGGTCCGCGTGCTGATGCGTGGCGCGGGCGGCAAGGAAATGATTTTCAGCGACTTGGGGCCGGATCAATTTTTTGGCGAGATGGCCGCGATCGACGGCGCGAAACGCTCGGCCAACGTGACCGCCTTGACCAAGGTGGAAGCATGCATCATGCCGGCGTCGGTGTTCAGATCCATCATATTTTCGTCGCCAGCGATTTGCGAGAGACTGCTGACGCTCATGACGACCAGATTGCGCTCGTCGAACGCGCGTCTATTCGAGCGTTCGGTGCTCGATCTGCGTCACAGGCTTTACGCCGAATTGTTGAGACTGGCGCATCCGCGCCACGGCGTTGAAGGCCAGTCGATCATTTCGCCGCCTCCGTTGCAGCAGGATCTCGCGGCGCGCATTGGATGCCGTCGCGAGCAGATCAGCCGCGAGATTCATGCGATGATCGAAGAGGGGCTAGCCGAAAAAGCCAAGGGCGGTCTCGTGATTTTGCATCCCAAGCTGTTGGAGAGCCGCATCTCCGCGAGTCTCGCCGAGGCGGACTAAAGATTCTAGATCCCTCTGTTTTATCGCGCTTTCCGAGGCAAAGCCCTCGCCGAAAGCGTTCCAGCGCGCCCTGTGCGCCGGCGCACAGCCTTTCTTGCCCGAACGATTAGCTTGGCGACATTGGTTCGGACGGCGAACGCGGAAGTTTTCACCTCCGCCGTCATCGAGCAGGAGAGGGACATGACCGCCGATATGATCAGCGTTTCCCGTTGCATCGCGCTTTCCGGGCTCGGGGGCGACGAAATTGTTCTTGGCGTGACGCGCGCGAAGCGGCACGACGAACTCTATGAGAACTATCTTCGCAATCCCGGGAAGAGAAGCGCGGCGCTGCGCGAAAGGATTGTCGGCGACATCCGCGCGTCATTGAACATTGGGGCGACGAGGCTCGCCGCGGACCTCTTCATCGTCCTGCGATTGGCGTTCGCTCGGCGCCTCGCGGGTCCGCGCGGCGGACGTCGGCGAAACTCCAAAGCCTCCGCTCACCGCGCGAAAGGAGCAGCGTTTCGTCCCTACGAGCGCCATTCCGCCCGTCCTGCCGCGGCGGCGCGCGGCGAAGCTTGCGTCGTAAGCCGGGGCGCCTGCATCCTGGCGCGACGCGCGACCGCCCGCTTCAAATGAGCGGGTGGCCGTTTTCAGCTCGCGCGACGCTGGTATCGCGGGGCCGTGATTTGATCGAGCACGTCGTTATATGTGTCGCGCATGATCTGTATGGCGATCCGCCCGCGCGGCGTGGTGTCGTCGAAACCGTCGACCGGCAAGAGTTCGCCGCTGCCTTCGTCGAACAGAACGACGAGCGGCTCGAGCGGAATGGGTTTGGCGAAGCCTTCCGCCTGGGCGAGCCCGGCGACTTGCTCCCTATCGACGAGACGGATTGCATATTGGTTCGGCGCGCCCGCATCCGTCAACTCGAAGGCCAATTTGTGAGCCATGATGCTCTTCTCCCACGCTGGCTACCCGATCGCCCCGCGATCAAGTCTTCGGCGTCCGATTTGGGCGCCTTGACGCGAAGTTGTTTATCGCCGGACGACGTAAGGGCTCAATGCGGAAATTCGGCGGGCCGCATAAGGAACGCATAACGTTCCTCCGCGAAGAACCCATCGCGACCGCGCCCAGGTTTAATTCCAGAAACTCGGGAACCAGCTCGAATTCACCGGGCCATCCTGGATTTTATCGATTTGTTCGTTGCCGGGTATATCGAACCCGGTCGATGGCTCGGACCCGTTGGGCGGCAGATCCCTCAGGTTTCGATCCTTCCAGTCGCCGCCAAGGGCGAGGAACAAGCCGACGATATCGGAAAGACGATTGCCCTCGGCCTGGACGCGGGACACCGCCGCGAGCAAATATGTCTGTTCCGCGTTCAGCATGGCGAGCACGTTGACCGAGCCCACCTGCAACTGCTTCTTCACGATTTCGAGGTTCTTCTTGGACACCTGTTCGGCATAGACCGCGGCCTTTACCGCCTTGCCGTCCGCCTGCAGCGCGCGCAACGCGTCCGCGACGTTCTGGAAGGCGGTGATGACCGACTGCCGATATTGGGCCTCGGCTTGCGTGAGGCCCGCTTCCGCCGCCTTTTGTTTGTTGAGCAGCGTGAAGCCGTCGAACAGCGGCTGCGTGGCGCCGGCCGCCAGGGTGTAAAACCCCGTTCCGGGTATGAAAAGTTGCGCGTAACTATAGGCCGTGTAGCCGTTATTGGTGCTCAAGGTGATATTGGGCAGACGCGCGGCGAGAGCGACGCCGATCTGCGCGCTCGCCGAATGCATATTGGCCTCCGCCGCGCGCACGTCGGGCCGTTGCCGGACGAACCTGCTCGGCAGGGTGACCGGCAAATCGCGCGGCAGCGTCAGCGAATTCAGGTGGAAGGTTTCGGGCACCTGCGACGTCGAATATTGCCCGGCGAGCGCGGTGAGCAAATCGCGCTGCTGCGCGAGCGCCTTTTCGAGCGGCGGCAGCAATTGCATCACCTGCGCAAGCGCCGCCTCTTGCGTCAGAACGTCGGCTTGAGACACCGAGCCCAGCGCATATTGCTGGCGCAGCAGACTCAGTAAATTCTGCTCGACCTTGATCACTTCGCGCGTGGCGGCGATCTGGCCGCGCAGCGAGGCCTCTTGGACCGCCGCCGCGGCGACGTTGCTGGTCAGCGCGAGATAGGCGGCTTCAAGCTGATACCTCTGCTGGTCCGTCTGCGCTTCGAGCGATTCGACGGCGCGACGGTTCTGACCCCAGATATCGGGCGTGTAGGAAACGCTCAGCTGCCGCAGAAACAGTCCGTAAGGATTGGTCGAGGCGTTGGGCGTCACGAGGTTTTCGACGCCAGACTGGAGATTGGTGGTGTCGCTCCCATTGAGCAGCGCCGTCGGAAGGAAGCCGCCCTTCTGCGCCTCGGCGGCGAAGTAGGCCGTCCTGATGGACGCGTTCGCTGCTTGCAGGGTTGGATTGTGTTCGATCGAGGCTTCGATCAGCCTGTTTAGATTTCTGTTGTGGAAGACTTCCCACCAGCGACGTGGAATGTCCTCGCTGACGACGAGCCCGCGCCCATCGATCGATGACAGTTTTTCCGAAGTGTAGCGATTCACGTCGGGCGGCGGCGGCGAAATGAAGTCCGGCCCGACGGCGCAACCGCTCAAACCCGCGACGAAGACGGACGCGACCGACGCCGCGGCGCGTCGACGGAGACGACGAACGGACTTTGAGTTGGGGAGATTTTTCGCCATCAGTAAGTTCTGTTCCCATCGCTCGTGACGTCACGTATTTGGAATGTTGTTCGAATCGCGCAAGTTCATCACATGCTCTTCTCGAATTGGTTTCAAGCCAGATTATATCGATCCCGATCATGATAGAGTCACGTGACGGAATGATACTGCATCGCGCGCCGCCCGCAGGTCTACTGTCAAATATCACAGGTAGACAAGGTCTCGCCGCGGCTGGCATATATCCAATCAAGCCGGTTCCTCGCGTGGATTACGCCGCGATTCGGTCATGCCATTTTCTCACAGGGTCAGCAAATGCGTCGCAACTTTAAATATCTGGCGTTCGTCGCCCTGCTGCTGATCGGCGTGGGCCTGGGAGTGAAATATTATTCCGGATCGAACGCCCCAAAAACCGTCGAATCGTCGAAGGCGGCGGGCGAGGCTACGGACGAATTGGCCGTGGATTTGAACGAGAAGCAAGCCGCTTCAGTCAAGGTAGGCAAGGTCGGCTCGGCGAGTTTCGTCTTGGAGCGGCAGGCCGTCGGCAATATCGACTTCAACCAAAATATGTTGACGCAGGTCTTTACGCCCTATCAGGGCCGAATCATCAACGCCTATCCCAATGTCGGCGACAAGGTGGAGAAGGATCAGGTTCTCTTCACCATCGATAGTCCTGATTTGCTTTCGGCCGAATCGACATTGATCGCGGCCGCCGGCGTTCTAAAGCTGCAAAACCGCACCTTGACGCGCGCGGAGAAGATGAAGGCGTTCGGCGGCGCCTCGCAACAGGTCGTGGATCAGTCGACATCGGATCAAATGACGGCGGAAGGCGCGTTGAAGTCCGCGCGCGACGCGGTTCGCATCTTCGGCAAGACCGACGACGAAATCGACAAGATCATCGCGGAGCGCAAGGCCGATCCAAGACTCATCGTCAAAAGCCCGATGACCGGCTATGTCACGACGCGCAACGCGGCTCCTGGACTTTTCGTGCAGCCCGGCGTGGCGCCTCCGCCTTTCACCGTCGCCGACCTTTCGACCAAGTGGATGTTCGCGAATGTGCCGGAAAGCGGCGCTCCCGATCTACGCGTCGGGCAGAAGATCAGGGCGCGCGTCGCGGCCTATCCAGATCGCGATTTCGACGGAGAGGTCACGGTGCTCGGGCCTTCCGTCGATCCGAATACGCGGCGCGTGTTCGTGCGATCGGAGATCGCCGATCCCGAACGTCTGTTGCGCGCGGGAATGTTCGCCAATTTCACGATCAGCGTCGGTGGCGCGGTCAATGCGATCGCGGTTCCACAGAGCGCCGTGGTGCGCGAGGGCGATGGCACGATGTCGGTCTGGACCACCAAGAATGGGCGCCATTTCATTCGCAAGACCGTGAAAATCGGTCAGATACAGAATGACCTCGACCAGATCGTCGAGGGACTCCAGAATGACGAACAGATTGTCACGGAAGGCGCAGTCTTCCTAAGCAACAAACTCGCTGGCGGCACGCCGGATTGAGGTCTCTTGTTCGAAAGAACCGTCTAACCCAGACAATCGAGGGCTGAGCGTTGCTTAAATCCATTCTAGCATTCGGGCTCACGCGCCGCGCAATCATCGTCCTCGGCGTGATCGTTTTCGCGGCCTCCGGTCTGCTCGCGTTCTCGAAGTTGAACATCGAGGCCTATCCGAACCCCGCGCCTGTCATTCTCGAAATCACCGCGCAGGCTGCGGGCCTTTCGTCGGAAGAGATGGAGAAATATTATACGATCCCGATGGAGGTCGCGCTCTATCCCGTGCCCGGCGTGGTCAATGTGCGCTCGACTTCGTTCTACGGCCTGAGCTTCGTGCGCGTGACCTTCAAATATGGCGTGGACTACTATTTCGCCTATCAACTGGCGGCGATCGCGCTCCAGCAAAACGTCTCGCTTCCGGGCAATCAATCGCCGCAAATTCAGCAATCCAGCTTGACTGGCGAAATCTACCGCTATCAAGTCAAGGGACCGCCGAACTTCGGACTAACCAATTTGCGCACGATCCAGGACTGGATCGTCACGCGCCGCTTGCTGACCATTCCCGGCATCGTGCAGATCAACTCCTGGGGCGGCACGACCAAGCAGTTCAATGTCGACGTGAATCTGCGGAAGTTGGAGGCGTATAACATCACGATTCCTCAGATCATCACCGCGCTCGGAAACGCCAACATCAACGTTGGCGGCCGCGAAATCCGCATCGGACAGCAATCCGTGAACATACGCGGCGTAGGTCTGATCGACGACGGCGGGGGCGACGATCTCACCAAGGGCGACAGAACCGAGGACATCGAGAATATCGCCCTCACGCAAACCAATGGCGTGCCGGTGCAGATCAAGGATATCGCGACGGTCAACGTCGGCTTCGTTCCGCGCCTCGGCATCGCCGGCCGCGATCACGACGACGATGTCGCGGCGGCCATCGTGCTGATGGGACGCACGCAGCACACGAATAATGTTCTCCCGAAGGTCGAAGAAGAGATTGAGAAAATCAATCACGACGGCACATTGCCGCCAGGCGTCAAGGTCGAGCCCTATTACGACCGCGGCTCGCTCGTGGAGGTGACGACGCACACCGTGCTGCATAGTTTGTTTTTCGGCTGCGCGCTGGTGTTTCTCATTCAGTGGATTTTTCTCGGCGACCTTCGCAGCGCGATCATCGTGGGCATCAACATTCCCTTCGCGCTGTTTTTCGCGATCATCGTTCTGGTCATTCAGGGCGAGGACGCCAATCTTCTCTCGGTGGGCGCGGTCGACTTCGGCATCATCGTCGATTCGGCGGTGATCCTCGTCGAGAATATTTTCCGCAATTTTCAAGCGCCCGAGAAGGAACGGCGAACGCTGCTCAACCATCTCGCCGAAGGCCAATTCGGCAGCGACCCGACAAGCGAGCAAAGCATCGACAACTCCGCGGCCTGGACCGATCGCCTGCGGTTGATTTTTGTCAGCGCCCTGCAGGTCGACAAGGCGGTGTTCTTCACCGCGACGATCACCGTCACCGCCTTTCTGCCGCTGTTCACAATGACCGGCGTCGAAGGACAAATCTTCGGCCCCATGGCCCGCACATACGCCTACGCATTGTTTGGCGCTCTCGCCGCGACGTTCACGGTGACGCCGGTTCTTGCGTCGCTCATGCTCCCGAAGCATGTCGAGGAGGTCGAGACCTGGGTCGTGCGCAAGTTGCGCGAGACCTATACGCCCGGATTGCGCTGGGCGCTGGACAACACCAAGATCGCGATCGGCGGCGGGCTGATATTCCTGGTTATCAGCGTTCTCGTCGCGTCGCGGCTCGGCACGGAATTTCTTCCGGCGCTGGAGGAGGGCAATTTCTGGATCAGAGCGCAAATGCCTCCGACCATTTCGCTCGATTCCGGCACCGAGGCGACGCGCAAGATGCGAGAGATTTTGCTCCGGCATCCGGAAGTGATCACCGTGGTTTCGCAGCACGGGCGTCCCGATAACGGCTCGGACGCCTCGCCGTTCTCGAATGTCGAGCTGTTCGTGCCGCTCAAGCCGTTCGACCAATGGCCGTCCGGGCTCAGCAAGGAAAAGCTGACCGAGGAAATACAAAAAGAGTTCGAAGACGAAATGCCGGGGATCGGCTTCAACTTCTCGCAATATATTCAAGACAACGTCGAGGAGGCGCTTTCGGGCGTCAAGGGCGCGAATTCGATCAAGATCGTCGGACCCAACCTCACGAAACTCGAGGAACTCGCCGATCACGTGCTGGCCGAGGTTCAACAGGTCAGGGGCGTCGAAGACCTCGGCATATTCCATGTCATGGGCCAGCCCAATCTCAACATCAAGGTGGACCGGGCCAAGGCCGCGCGATACGGATTGAACAGCGGCGACGTCAACACGGTCATTCAGGCCGCGATGGGCGGCGCCGTGGCGACGACCGTGCTCGAAGGCGATCGTCAATTTGGATTGCAGGTCCGGCTGCTTCCCGAATTTCGCAGCTCCATCGACGCGATTCGTAACGTCAAGGTTGGATACTCCACTTCCAGCGGCGTCAACGCCTATATCCCCTTGAGCGAACTCGCGACCATCTCGCTGGATACCGGCGCGTCCTTCATCTATCGCGATCGCAGCCAGCGCTATGTGCCCATCAAATTCAGCGTTCGCGGGCGCGATCTCGGCAGCACCGTCTCGGAAGCGCAGGAGCGCGTCGCCGAGAAGATTAAACTGCCGACGGGGTACCAAATTCTTTGGGCCGGCGAGTTCGAGAATTTGCAGCAGGCGAAGAAGCGGCTGCTGATCGTCGTTCCCGTCACCTTCCTTTTGATTTTGCTCCTGCTGTATGGCTTGTTCAACTCGCTACGCGACAGTCTCGTATCGGTTGCTGGTATTCCTTTCGCCATCGGCGGCGGGATCGTGGCTCTTTATCTCGCGGGGCTCGATTTTAGCGTATCGGCGGCGATCGGCTTCATCTCGTTGTTTGGCGTCGCGGTCATGGATGGCATTTTGAACATCACCTATTTCCGGCAGCTGATGGCTCAGGGAATGGGGTTCAAGGAGGCGATTTTCCATGGCTCCGAACAAAGAATGCGGCCGATGCTGATGACCGCGCTTTCCGCCGGCGTCGGGCTGTTTCCAGCCGCCATCTCGCACGGAATTGGTTCACAGGTGCAGCGTCCGCTTGCGACCGTCGTGGTGGGCGGAATGTTGATCGGACCGATCATGCTGCTGATAGTAGCCCCGGCTCTTCGCTCCGTGTTTTTGACCGGCGGTGCTGGGCGCCGCGACAATGGCTCCGACGCGGATTTGGAAAACGCGAACGAAAACGGCGGGCATTGATGGGCGTTTGGTCTGGACATCTTGATGGAAGGGCAAGCGAATGACGCCGCATGGCGGCAAACGGTTCGAACCGCGGGTGGGCATGCCCGCGCGCCGGCGAGTTCTCGCGCCATGACATCCTTGCAAGACTTTTCGCCTCGACGCGCGGAGAGCGCGGCTATTTCGGCGTC
>JBAWEN010000248.1:0-2763 GCA_049591215.1 Methylocystis sp.
GGATAGGGTGACGCGGGTCTTATCTGAAGATTGGGGGCTATTTGTCCGCGTCGAACCGCTTCCGTTCGCGCAAAAACGCGCCCCACGCACACCCCGAGAACGACCATAACCCTTTGAACTGGCGGAAGGGGTGGGATTCGAACCCACGGTGGAGTTTCCCCCACGGCGGTTTTCAAGACCGCTGCCTTAAACCACTCGGCCACCCTTCCGTGGCGATCATGCGATATATCACCTTCGGCATTCGCGCCAGAGCCGAAGTTTACGGCAGCGGCGTCAACCGATAGAAGTTTGCTCCCATGCCGCTTTACTTCGCCTATGGAGCCAATATGGACTTAGCCGGCATGGCCGAGCGCTGTCCGCTCTCGCGCCCGCTTGGGCGCGCGCGCCTCGCGCGGCATCGTATCCTCGTGATGGCCGAAGGCTTCGCCAGCATTGCCCCCGACCCACGCGAAAACGTGCATGGCGTGCTGTGGGATCTCGCGCTTCGCGACGTTCGCGCGCTCGACCAATTCGAGGATGTTTCGCGCGGACTCTATAAAAAAGTTCAGCTGCCGGTGCTGCGCGAACCGTTCGGCTCGGCGCGGGCGCTGGTTTATGTCGGTCATTGGACAAGGCCTGGCGCGCCGGCTCCAGAATATCTCGCCGGCGTGATCGCGGCCGCCCGCCATTGGGCCCTCCCCGCCGCCTATGTCGCTTTTCTCGAAAACCTTGGCCGCGCCGCGCGCGAGGGAGACGTAAAACCATGACAGCCAATGTTCCCGTCGTTCACACGATCGAGGCGCTGCGCGCGCGGGTCGCCGCCTGGCGCGCGAACGGCGAGCGCATCGGGCTTGTCCCGACGATGGGCGCCTTGCACGCGGGGCATCTTTCGCTCGTCGAGGCGGCGCGGCTGGGCGCCCAACGGGTCGTCGTCACCGTGTTCGTCAATCCGGCGCAATTTGGCCCCTCCGAGGATTTCACCAAATATCCGCGCACGCTGCCGGCCGACCTCGAAAAGCTCGAAGGCGCGGCGGCGGATTTGTGCTTCGCTCCGGCCGTCGAGGAGATGTATCCGCATGGCTTCGCGACCCGCGTCGAGATGGACGGGCCCGCGCGGGCCGATCTCGAAGACCGCTTCCGTCCAACGCATTTTTCCGGCGTCGCCACGGTGGTCGCCAAGCTGCTGAACCAGGCCGGCGCGGATGTCGCTTTATTCGGGGAGAAGGACTACCAGCAACTTCTGGTCATCCGCCAGTTGGCGCGCGATCTCGACATCGCGACGCGAATACTCTCCGCGCCGACTTTGCGCGAGACGGACGGTCTCGCCATGTCCTCGCGCAACGTGTACCTCTCCGCCGCCGAGCGCCGAGCGGCGCCGGCGCTGTTTCTGGCGATGCAAGAGGCCGCCCGGCGCATCGCCGCGGGCGAAGCAATCGAGCCTTGCCTCGAAATCGCACGGAAAAGCGTCGGCGAAGCGGGGTTCGCGATCGATTATCTGGAGGCGCGGCAGGCCGAGACACTGGCGCGCGTCGCCCGCCGGCGCGAGGGGCCGATCAGATTACTGGCGGCGGCACGGCTCGGCGCGACGCGGCTTATCGACAATCTGGCGGTGTGAGCGCGACCGTTCGCGTCATTTCGACGACGACGCCACCGTGCGCGCCCGCGCCCAACTGCGGTAAGCGCCGGGCGTCATGCCGGAATAGCGGTGAAAGGCGCGGCGAAAGCTGGTTTCGTCGGAATAGCCGGAACTCGCCGCCAATTGCTTGATCGACTGCGCGGTGGTTTCGAGCAGCATGCGCGTGGTCTCGAAGCGCACGCGATCGATGAAGCCCTTCGGCGTCTCGCCCGAAGCCTCCTTCAAACGCCGATGCAGCGTGCGCTCCGAGGCCCCAAGCGCCTGCGCGAGCTGTTGCGCGGAAAGCGGCGTATCTCCGGCGTCGCGCACGATGCGCTCGGCTTCCAGCAGAAACGGGTTGGACGCCGCCAGATGGCCCTGTGGCACATAGACGGTTTGCGTCGTCGGAACCGTGTCGACGACCGTGAAATCGGCCGCGGTTTTCGCCGCCGCGGCCCCGACAAGCTTGCGGATCACATGCAACGAAAGGTCGATCCACGACAGCGGCCCGCCGGCGGTCACGACGCGCCCGTCCTCGATCAACGAGGCCCCCCAGGCCGCGTCGGCGCGCGGATAGCGGTTTTTCAATTCGTCATGCCGCCACCATGTCGTCGTGCAGCGCCGACCATCGAGCAGGCCCGCCTCGCCCAGCAGGAACACGCCATTGCACGAGCCGCAGATGATCGCTCCGAGCGCATGTTGATGTCTGATCCAGGCGGCCGCCGCGCCGATCGCCGGCGTCGCCGGAAAGGCATGGCCGAGTTCGCAGAAATAGCCGGAAACGAGGATCGCGGCGCATTCGCCGATCTCGTCGAAACTCGCGTCGACATCCAGCCGCCGGCCGATGCCGTCTTCAATGGGACAACCATCGAAGCTCACCGTCGACACGCTGTAAGGCTCAGGCTGCCCGCGCGTTGAAATCATCTTGAGGGCGAGCGTCAACATATCCACTGGCCCAAGCAGGCTCGAACCCAAACAACCATCGAAACCGAGAACGGCGATCTGCATCTGGAGTTCCTCCATGGCGCGTCGACTGCGACGGGCGTCTCCGAGGACGCTCTATCGGCGTGGCGAGTTTTGCATGTAACTTGGCATCCCCGCTGTCCAAGTTTGCAACAATAATGTCTAACCCGCCACGCTGCAAGAGGGCTCGGCGAGGTCCATCCTGC
>JBAWEN010000249.1:0-1958 GCA_049591215.1 Methylocystis sp.
CAAGGGACGCTATAAATCCTACCTCGCCAATATCGCCACATCGGTGATCGTTTGTAGCGAACCGGCTTTTCTAGGTTTGCAGCGATTGGCTAGGATGACGCTGGATCGCTAGTTTGCGCGCAGGTCCATGGAGGCGCGCGCGGTTTCCATCACGAGGCCTTCGTTGGCGCGCAGGTTGACGGTCGTTGCGACCGGTTCGGCTCGACGGTCGCCAAGTGTTGAGATGGCGATCCGAAGCTCGCCGCCGGTTGGCTTGGACCAAATTCGTGGAAGTCCCGAAAAATTGAGCACGACGATGATTGAATCTTCGCCACAGCCCCGTTTGTAAGCGAGGATAGACGTGTCTTTCGAGAGAAGACTCCACTCGCCCTCCTTGAGCGCGGCGCTCCGCCGGCGATAATGCAGGAGACTGCGCACGAGAGAGAGAATCGACGTCTCGTCGCGGCGCATTGCCTCGACGTTGCGCGTTTCATAATCAGGCGTGAGCGGGAGCCATGGCGCATGCGTCGAAAAGCCCGCGAAAGGCCAGGCGTCCCATTGCATCGGCGTTCGCGAGGCATCGCGCCCAAGACTGGGATCGCGCTTCCCGCACGGATCCTGGATCCGATCGGGCGGGATCTCGACATGTCCGACGCCAAGCTCATCGCCGTAATACAGCGTAGGCGTTCCGCGCAGGGTTAAGAGCAACATGGCGGCGACGCGCGCCTGCTCCTGTCCGACGCGCGCCGCCGCGCGCGGCCTGTCATGGTTGCTGAGCACCCAGTTCGGCCAACCGCCTTCCGGCAGCGCGGTCTCGTATGTTTCGATCAAAGCCGCCACGTCCGGCGCCGTCCAAGCAACTGACAAAAGATGGAAATTGAACGGCAGATGCAGCCCCATGAGGTTCTCGCCGTAATAGGCGACGAGCCTCTCTATCGGCAGATAAATTTCGCCGATCAACACCCGGTTGTCGAATTCGTCGATCACCCGGCGAAAGCCGGCGACCACATCATGCGCCTCTGGCTGGTCCGTCGAATAGGTCGGCGACAGGCTGCGAATTTCTGGTTCTCCAAGCGTCCAGCCTGGATTGAGCGGGTTGTCGCGATACGCCGCATCCTTGATAACGTCCGAAACCACGTCAACCCGAAAGCCGTCGACGCCTCGCCGCAACCAGAAGCGCAACACATCATGCATCGCGGCGTGAACATTGGGGTTTCTCCAATTGAGATCCGGTTGTTCGCCGAGAAAGGCATGGTAATAATACTGGCCCGTGGCCTCGTCCCAGGCCCATGCGGAGCCGCCGAAATTGCTGAGCCAGTTATTCGGGGGTCCGCCATCCGCGGCGGCGTCCCGCCAGATATACCAGTCGCGTTTTTCGCTGGAGCGCGATCGACGGCTGTCGATGAACCATGGATGCATGATCGAAGTGTGATTGGGAACAAAGTCGAGGATGACCCTGATGCCTCGCGCATGCGCCGCGTCGATGAGACGATCGAATCTCTCGAGCGAGCCGAAAATCGGATCGACGTCGCGGTAGTCCGCGACGTCATAACCGAAGTCATGCATCGGCGACGGGTAGATCGGTGAAATCCAGATCGCATCCACGCCAAGCCAGACGAGGTAGTCCAGTCGTCGGCGGACGCCCTCGAGATCGCCTACGCCGTCCCCGTTCGTGTCCTGAAAGGAGCGTGGATAAATTTGGTAGATCGTCCCGACCCGCCACCAAGAATGCGACATGATGTAAACCGCCAAGCGATGGAAATGGCCCCGCGCCGCGAGACCGCCGCGATGATAGGATCCTTTCAAATCAACTTATTGAAGGACCGCGCGCCTTAAGAAATACTTCCGGGCGCTCCTGTTCGGTGGGGGGGGGCGCCGAGGCTCGATACTCGCGAATGCGCGTTCACCATCCGAAAAACGGCAAAGGCACGGGCAGGGGCACGGGCACGGGCGCGACAGGATAGCCATACCCATACCCG
>JBAWEN010000250.1:0-1625 GCA_049591215.1 Methylocystis sp.
GCCGCGAGACAGCAGCGACCGCGCGAACCCGCCGATATTGGCCGTGTTTTCGCCGATGAAGTCGTTGACGTATTTTTGCAGATCCAGCGTCGGCATCGAGGCTTCGAGCCCGTGCTCCTTCAAAAAGCCGTTGTAATCGGAAGTGAGCTTGCCGCTCCATTCGGAGAAAAGCCCCTGCAAGGCCGCGAGATAACCAGGCAGGCTGGCGACGAAGCCCTCGAACTGGCGCGCCAGCAACGGGAACAACAGCAGCCCCGCAAGGCCGACGACCACGATGAACACGCCGAGCAACAAACCGGCCGCGCCAAGCCGCGACAGGCCCGCCGCCTTCAGGCGATCCGCGACCGGGTTGAGCAGATAGCCCAGCACGGTGCCGGCGACGAAGGGCGTCAATATCGAACTTAAGGAATAGAGCAGCGCGAGCAGGGCGGCGAGCGCCAGTCCCCAGAGCAGCAGTTGGCGCTCCAGGCTCATGCGCGGCTCCGCGCTCAATTTGGGCGGCCCATCCAATTCCGACATCCCGCACCCTTTTCCGTCAAACCGCGCGACAGAGATAGACGCCGCCCAAAGCCCGCGTCAACGTCCGCGAAGAATCGCGCGAAACTCCCTCGTAGCGGTTTCCCGTGAAGAACTGGGAACTTCGCTCCCGAGCGCCGCCGCGAAAAAGCCTCACGGGGCGGGCTCAATCGCGGCCGGGAAGATTTGAGGAGCTTTCATGCGTTTGGTGACTTTGCTCGCCGCCGCCGCGCCTTGCCTCTTAGCGTCGGCCTTCGCTGGCGCCGCCTCGGCGCGCGATCTTGAAGCCACATCCGCCATCGTCGCCGTCGTCGTCCACCCCGACGCCGCGACCGTCACCCGCGAGGCGACGGTCGATCTGCCCGCCGGCGCCTCCACGGTTTTGATCAAGGGCGCGCCATTTCCGATCATCCCCGATTCGCTGCGCGCGTCGGGCGAAGCGCAAACGCCGCTTACGATCGGCGCGGTGGAGGAGCGGGTCGCGCCCGCCGCGAGCGAGCAACCGGAGAGCGCGGTCGCGGCGCGTTTGAGAGAGCTTCGCGCCGCCCGGTTGGCCGTGAAGGTCACCATCGAGGCGCTCAACGCCAAGCAGGCGATGATTGTGCTTTATTCGCGGGCGAGCCCCGAAAAACTGGCCAGCGACGCGCGGCCGCTCGCCGTTTCCGACTGGACCTCGGCCTTCGACACCGTCGCCGCCGCCCATGCGAAGGCCGGCGAGGAATTGCGGGTCGCGAGCGCCAAGGCGCAAGAACTCGACGAGGAAATCCACGCGTTGGAGAGCCAGCGCGGCGGCGCGAAAAAATGGCTGACCCGCGACATAGCGGTCGGCGTCGACTCGGCGGCCGGCGGCCCCGCGAAAATCGTTCTGACCTATCAGACGGCCGCCGCGAGCTGGAAACCCGCTTACGAGGCGCGGCTCGACACTGGCGACAAAGACAAAGCGCCCGAGCTGGAGTTGCTGCGGCGCGCCGTGGTGACGCAGAAAACCGGCGAGGACTGGCGCGATGTCGCGCTGTCCGTCTCGACCGTGCGCGCGCGCCGCGCCGCCGCCGCGCCCGAGGTGATTCCGCAACG
This sequence comes from Methylocystis sp., assembly GCA_049591215.1. Taxonomy (GTDB): domain Bacteria; phylum Pseudomonadota; class Alphaproteobacteria; order Rhizobiales; family Beijerinckiaceae; genus Methylocystis. Next base: position 1,591 of record JBAWEN010000250.1, read on the forward strand.
CGTCGCCTTCGCCGAACCCCTGCCCGTCCCGGCGC
>JBAWEN010000251.1:0-6966 GCA_049591215.1 Methylocystis sp.
CGCAAATTCGATGCGGATTACGAATCAAATCAAATCGAGCTATTCAAAAAGGACGCGCCCGCCATTATGCAGGGTTTTCTGCTGCGCGCGGAACTCGAACTGACCTCATTGCTCGAATTGATCAACAAGAACTACAAGGGGTTCGAGGCGGCCATGACGCAGGGTTTCGGCGGCATGGCCGACGCCACCGGCGTTAACGCCTCCTTCGCCTTTGCTTTCAAGAAGGCCCAGGGCGGACTGGCGGACCCTGAAACGGATCTTCCTCCCACCGCCGCCATTACAGATTTCATGGCGGTCTGGGAGCAGGGGAAACGGTTAGCTCATTGGTCGCAGGATCGCACCAAGCTGGTGGGCGGAGGCGGACAATGGAATGGGAATATTCCCATTCCGATTTTCCGGAACCTCGCCGCCGAACTCACAGTGGGATTGGGGGCTGACACGGATCTCCGCGTCGCGGCATTCGCGGAGGATTTGCTGCGCGATTTGCCGGCGCCGGTCTATCCCTTCGCGGTTGATTTGGACTTGGCCAGAAAAGGCGAGAGCCTGTTTCAGGAAAACTGCGCCGCCTGTCATAAGCCTCATAATGGTGAAGTATACGATATGGGGACAGACCTCGGGCGGGCGCATGTTGTCAGCGAGGCGTTAGCTCAAGGCGCCCGCGCGACTTTCACAGGCATTTGTCCGCCATCCAAAACAGTCAAAATGCCGCCGAATGGAACGCCGCTCAATCCATGTGCGGAATTCGACAATGTTTCGTTAGAGAACAAGGCCGAATTCGCGATGGCCGATCCCAAGGCGCATGACGGCTATAACGCATTGCCCTTGGGCGGCGTGTGGGCGCAGGCGCCCTATCTACACAATGGGTCCGTGCCTACTCTTTACCACCTTCTGGTCCCAAGTGAGCGCCCCACGGTTTTCATGAAAGGTCGTCTCGATTACGACAAGAAACTTGTCGGATACGATTGGGATCTCGGCGCGGCGCGGCGTGAGGAAGGCTACCGCTTCGATACCGCGGCGTTCCCGCCGCTCTCCAATAAGGGGCACGATAAGAACCGCATGGAAGGGGGCAAGACTTGGAAGCTTGATTGGTCAGATGATAAAGCCGGAGCGTTGGCGATCATTGAGTATTTGAAAACGCGATGAGCGCTTAAGCGACGGCGCTCGAACTGATAGCGGCATGTATTGGATCGCGTCACACAGGGTTTGTGGTTGATCTAACCAACCACCAACGGACAAAATCGTAATGCTCGACGCGCCAGGAGAAGGGAATTCAACGAGCAAGGCCGCGCGGGAATTTTCGTCGTGAAATCTGCTTGTGGAGTAAGCGCGACGCTCGCAATGCTCTCAGGCGATAGCGCACAAAAGAATTTTTCGGGAGGGTTTCATGGCAAGTAGCAAGCCCCTGTCTTTGCTTTCCCGGTTGCAGTGGTTCGGGCGGATTCTGCTCGCCTGCCGAGTCAGTGTCATCAGCGCCATTGCGGGTGTCCTTCTCTTCTCCCTCGTTCCGCAAGCGCGGGATCTCTTCTCCGACATCACTTACGGCGCCCTGCCCAGCAGCCTATCGGCGTGGCTGATGTGGGCTCTTTTCTTCTTCTATATGTTCTTTGTCTGGGCGTTTTCCGTGCATTTCGGGGCGCGCACGATGCTGAATTCGAATGTCTGGATGGTTTCACGGCGCGTGCGAACTCTTGTCCAGTCGAGTCCTTCGCGCGAATGCGCGGAGAAGTTCGCCGCGGATCTCGCGGACGTCAAAAAAGAGTTGGAGCCGCTGATCGACTGGATTCCGCGCCTGCTCGGCGCGGCGCCCTTTTTGGCCGTCTATTTCGGACTGTATAGAGCCTATCAGGTCGTTGGCGACGCACAGGCGTTCCAGCCCGCGGTCGAAGCGAGAATTCAAATATTCCTGCTCGGTTTGCTTAATTTTGTTGTCGGCGGATTGTTCTTGCTTTTCGTATGGAAGCGCCGAAAGCTGTTGCTCAACCGCTTTTCCGGACGAGCGCTTTTGATCGCGGCCTGGGTTTCCTTCGCGGCGACCCTGGCGATATTTTTCGTTTCCTACTTTGCTCCCGCCTTTCAAAGCCATATCGCGCCACGGGCGCTCATCGTGCCGTTTCTTTTCGGGAGCCTCGTGCTGTTTGCGACCTTGCTCGCTTGGCTCAGTGAGCGCTATGGCCTTCCGTTTCTGCTGACGGCCATTCTTCTCGCTTTCGGTGTAACGGCGCTGAACAAGCATTTCAACGATCTGCGCGAGTTGCCCGGGAATCCACCAAATCTGGCGGAGCGTCAGATCGAGATCGCCAAGGCCGTCGAGAAATGGAAGCTCGCCAATCGTTGCTCCGACAAGGATGGCTGCCCACCTGCGCTCATTGTCGCGGCCGAAGGTGGCGCGAGCCGCGCGGCTTTCGCGGCGGCGACGGCGCTCGGTCATTTGTTCGATCTCCAGCGCGAAAAGGACTTGGCGAATCACGAGGATGGTCCGCTCGCGGCGTCGCGGCGCGTCTTCGCGATTTCGGGTGTCTCGGGTGGCGCCTTTGGCGCCGCGACGATCCGCACGGCGCTTTGGGAGTCATTGGAGCGCGACGGCAAGTGGCCGCCCTGCAAAGTCGCGCCGGACTATTGGTTCCGCGCGACGAGCACCGACGCCCAAAATCTCGTCATGGAGAAGTGGCGCGCCTGCCTGCAGGCGTTGGTTTCCGGTGACTATTTGACGCCGGCTTTCGTGGGCCTCGGCTTTCGCGATAATCTCTCGCCGCGTGCCTTTATCTTCTCGGGTCCGACGATCCTGAAAGATGACCGCGCGGCACTCATCGAGAAGGCGTGGGAAAGCTATTTCGACGCTGTGATTTCAGGCGAGCAGCACTGGCCCTTGGGCCTCCTCGCGGCCAAGGAGCCCGATGACGCCACCGGCCTGCGCCGTCCGTTCGGCTATGTCGCGGCGGAACTCGACAAACACGAGGGCGCGTGGCTGCCGCTGCTGCTACTGAACGGCACCTCCGTCGACAGGGGCGCGCGCATAATCGCCTCCGACCTCGTTTCGACGGAGCCTGGAGTGCCGAGGAAAGAGGATATGGGCGGACGCGCGCCGCTTTATCCCGCCGCCTTTGATCTATTCGAAATGCTGTCGACGCCCTGTCCGCCTACTAAGGTCGAGGATCAGGCTTGCGCGTTGGCGCATGCCGGCTTCAAGGACGTCCCGACGCGGCGCGACGGCGCCAATGTGCGTCTATCGACGACCGCGATGCTTTCAGCGCGGTTCCCGGTGGTCTCTCCGGCCGGGACCATCCGCGCCAAGGGCGACGAGGGGCGCGACGGTGACCGCGTTGTCGACGGCGGGTATTTCGAGAACGCGGGCCTCACGACGGCGCTAGACGTCGCGCGCGCGCTGCGCGGGCAAGGCGTGACCCCGATTGTTCTGTGGGTGCAGAACGATCCGACCATCGACGAAGACGATGTGAAGCAGATGGATAAAAGCGAAACGGGCCAAGACAACCGCGGGATCATCATCGAAAAGACCGGACAAACTCCGCAGTTTCCGCCGCGCGCCGCAAGCACCCCGCGCCTGCAGGGCGCGGACCCCGACTGGTTGTCCGCTTTCTTCAGCGTGATATCCGCGCCTTTCGAAGCCTTGACCGCGACGCGCGACGGTCACGCGCTGGAAGCCTCGGATCTCATTCAGCGCCGGCTGCTGGAGATGAATGAGAAAACCACCTGTGTCGCCGGCGACTGTTCGCTAAATTCAAGCTACTTCACGTTCAAAATGTTTAAGAATCCGCGCTTCAACGATTTTCCCGAGGAGTGCGCGTCGCTCGCGAAGGCGAAGCCGCGCCCGATTATGAGCGAGGTCTCGATGAGCTGGTGGCTGTCGCAATCAGTACAGGCCGAACTCGACTCGCAGATTTGCGACCAGCGCAATCGCCAAAGTCTTGATGACCTGCTGAAGAGATTGGCGCAGAAGTTGAGATGACTACAGTTTGCGGTGAGCCGGAGCGGTGATAAGTCGTAATCGGCCGATAAGGGCCGCAGTGCTCAGGATCAAGCGGCCGCGCGTTTCGCGTCAATAGATGGCGCCCAGTTCCAGGGAAGAAGCTCACGGAGCTGGTTCATGAAATGATCATTGATGCGGGCAAGGACATCCGCCAGACAGGCTTCAGAATTGAGGCCTGACATTTTTGTCGATTCAATCAGCGTCATTGCATCGGCGATATTGTCGCCGCCGACGTCGGAGCCGGCAAACAGGTAATTTTTTCTCCAGGTCGCCATCACCCGTTCATTCTGCCCATGTCGGGCAAGAGTTGGAAGTCCATTACCGGTGGCACCCGTATTTTGGCAGCAAGGTTGCTGTGCGTCGGGTGGAGCAGCGAGCAACTGGGCAATTTCTTAAAGTGCTGGGGCCCGCCGGCGTTGTGGTCTCGATGGCAGGGTGGATGCTCGATCCCGTCATCTGCGCCGGAATGACTCTTGACGGCCCGCGTGTCGATCTGGCCGCACTCGTCGAGTTGGAGCGATTGTTGATAGGTGCGATCAATCCCGCACAGTGCCGGAGCGATATTGCGATCGTTTCGGAGGAAAGCAATGCAGTCTCCCAAAGCGCCGGCAGTGGGGCCGGCTCGGCAGCTGACCCTGTTATTCGACAACACCAGGCTGGAAAAGCTGGGCTCTGCGGAGCGGGACAAGATCATTTCGGCGTTGGCTCAGATCCTCATGCAGGCGGCCGGCCTCAGCGTCGAGGAGCTTGACGATGACAAGCGCTGAAATGATTCCGGCTGTCATCCTCAAGAGGAAGGCTGTCGTCTATGTGCGCCAGTCAACGCAATCCCAGGTAATGACCAACCTGGAGGGCAAGCGGCGTCAATATGATCTGGTCGATGTCGCCCGCCAACACGGTTTCGTGGATGTTGAAATCATCGACGACGATCTCGGCCGGTCGGCGAGCGGAACGGTGGCGCGCCCCGGCTTCGACCGCTTGGTGGCATGGCTGTGCGCCGGGAAGGTCGGCGCTGTTTTATGCTTCGATGCATCCAGGCTCGCGCGAAACGGTCGCGATTGGCATCACCTGCTTGAATTATGTGGGCTTGTTGAAGCCCGCGTCATTGATGGCGAGGGTGTCTACAACCCGTGTCGGCCAAATGATCGCCTACTCCTTGGCATGAAAGGCAGCATCAGCGAGTTCGAACTCGGCGTGCTACGCACCAGGATGTTGGACGCCGCGCGGTCCAAGGCCAGCCGGGGCGAGCTGCGCTTGTCGGTTCCCTTCGGCTACATCTGGCACCGGGAAGCGGGGCTTGGCCTTGATCCCGATCTACGTCTCCAGGAGGTCATTCGCCTCATCTTCGTCCGCTTCCATGAACTCGGCAGCGCGCGCCAGGTTTTGCTTTCGATGAAAGCCGATCATATCCACTTCCCACGTCCCTCTGATGAGGGACGCATGACGAGCTTCGACTGGACGCCGATCCGCTACCGCAATGTGATCGCCGTTCTCAAGAATCCCTTCTACGTCGGGGTCTACGTTTACGGGAAAAGTGAGAAACGCACCTCCATTGTCGACGGAAGGGCGCGACGGAGCTACGGGCATGGCAAGCCGATCGGGACATGGGAGGTGATGATCAAGGATCATCACGAAGGCTATATCCGCTGGGCGGAGTATGAGCGCAACCAGAAGCAGCTCGCCCTCAACAATTACGGCCGTGCCGGAGGCGTGAAGTCCGGCCGGGGCGGCAAGGCGCTTCTGTCAGGCGTCATGACTTGCCGCCGATGCGGACGGCGACTGAGCGTCGCATATACAGGCAATCCTCAGAGTCGGCCGGTATATCGCTGCGACAAGCCAAACATTATGATGGGGCTGCCGCGGTGCATGACCTTCGGCGGCCCGCGGGTCGACGCCGCGGTCTCCCGAGAGTTGTTGCTGGCGGTGGAGCCAATGGCGATCGACGCCGCGTTCGAGGCGGAGCGGATGCACCGGGAACAACAGGAAGACCAGCAACGAATCTTAGACATGGAAATGCAGCAGGCTCGTTATGAGGCAAGTCTGGCCGAGCGTCGTTACGCGGCCTGCGATCCCGATAATCGTCTCATTGCCGCGCAGTTGGAAAAAAACTGGGAGACGGCGCTGCGGCGTGTCCGGGACCTGGAGATGCGCCAGCCCGCGGAACGGCCGTCAGACATCGAGGTCGACCCGAGCGCATTCACAAACCTGGCGGACAATTTATCCGCGGCATGGCATGCGCCGAATGTTACGATGCGTGCCCGACAGCAACTGCTGCGGACATTGATCGCCGACATCATTGTCGATGTCGACGATGATGCGCGCGAGGTCGTGCTCACGATTCATTGGCGTGGCGGTCAGCATTCCGAACTACGTGTCCGTAAACCACGGTCTGGCGAGCATGGTTGCGCGACGACCGAGGACGCTTTGGCGGTCATGCGCAGCATGGCCGGTCGCTGGTCGGACGAGCATATCGCCGCGTCGCTCAATCGAATGGGCATGCCCACAGGCCAAGGCAAAACCTGGACAGCGCATCGCGTTTCTTCCGTCCGGCGCGTGCGTGGAATCCATGCCTATCGCTCTGCGGAAAAGGACGGCGAATGGCTCACCATGACGGAAGCGGCAAAGCTGTTAGGCGTTACACACCATACGATTCGGCGCCTGATCAAAACGGGCGTCCTTCCTGCCGTGCAGGTTGTTGCCGGCGCCCCGCATCAAATACGGGCCGACGACCTGGCGTCGGAGCCGGTGAAAACGGCGGTGGCCCGTAAAGGTCGCCCGCGTCGCGTTGTCGACGCGGACACGCTTCCAATGTTTACAGATACTTGAAGAAGGGGCGCACAATGACTCACGCATCGCGATGCCCCTCAGCCCTCGCTCGGCCGCATTGTTGGAGAGGCAAACCCGCCCGTCTTCGAGGAACAGCGTGAAGGCGGGCCACCGCTTGAGAATGTAGTTGATCGCCTTGACCAGATCGTGACCGC
>JBAWEN010000252.1:0-5614 GCA_049591215.1 Methylocystis sp.
CGCCTGCGCGGACGCGGCGACGAAATGGCCGCCGACGAAGCCGCCGCGCGAACGATGCGCGCGGAAATGGAGCGGCTGCCTTTTCGGGGACGCGTCGTCATCGGCGAGGACGAGCATGCCGCCGCGATGTTCGTCGGCGAGGAAATTGGCGAAGGCGATGGCCCGTTGCTCGACCTGGCCGTCGCGCCTTTGGAGGGCGCGACGCTCTGCGCGAAGGACATGCCCGGCGCCATCTCCGTCGTCGCGATAGCGAACGCCGGCTCCCTGCTCCACGCGCCCGACGTCTACATGGACAAAATCGCCATTGGTCCCGGCTATCCGCCCGGCCTCGTCGACCTCGACCGGGAGCCCGGCGAAAACATCGCGGCGCTGGCGCGCGCCAAGAATGTCGACGACAGCGACATCGTCGTCTGCATTCTCGATCGCCCGCGCCATGCTGAACTGATCGCCAAATGCCGCCGGGCGGGCGCCAGCGTGCGGCTGATTTCCGACGGCGACGTGGCCGGCGTCATCTTCACCGCGCAGCCCGCGCAAACGGGCGTCGACATGTATCTTGGCCGGGGCGGCGCGCCGGAAGGCGTGTTGGCGGCGGGGGCGCTGCGCTGCGTGGGCGGACAAATGCAGGGGCGCCTCGTGCTCGACACGCAGGCCAAAATCGCGCGAGCCGCCGCGATGGGGATCTCGGACCCGCGCAAAAAACACGATATGCGCGATCTCGTCAGCGGCGATGCGATCGTCTGCGCGACCGGCGTCACCGACGGCCCGCTCGTGGCTGGCGTCGACTTCGGCAGAAACACGATCACGACCGAGACGGTCGTCTATCATTCGTTCACCGGAACGGTGCGCCGCATTCGCGCCGAGCACCACGCCGGGAAGATGCAGGACTAAAGTCTTTCCGGTTTGGAGCGCCAAGAGCCGCGCGTTCGACCCGCGAGGGGAGTCGAACGCGCGTACTATTCAATCAATATTGAGGATGCGGCGTGTCCTTGCCGCGCGGCGGCAGAATCGGATATTCGATCTTCGGCTGATCTCCGGTAAGCGCGCCGAGGAAGGCGACGATCGCGCCTGTTTCGTTGGGCGTCAGCGTCTCGTTGAGCTGATCCGCCGCCATCAGATTGACGGCCTCCGCCAGAGTCCAGACCTGTCCGGTGTGAAAGTATGGCGCCCGCAGCGCGACATTGCGGAGCGGGGCCGCGCGAAACACGAAATCATCGGCGCTGCTCTTGGTGACCGCGCTACGCCCCTTGTCGGCCGCGGGTCGGATCAACTCGCTGGGGTTTTGCGCGACGCCGAACGGGAAATAAGCCGCGCCGCCGAGATTCACGCCGCCATGACAGCCGGCGCAGCCCTTATCGATAAAGAGCCGCAGGCCCGTCTTCTCCAGGTCGCTGAGCGCGCTGGCGTCGCCCTTGAGAAAATGGTCGAACCGCGCGTTCGGCGTAATCAGCGTTGTCTCAAAGGCCTCGATCGACTTCGCCATGTTGTCGAAGGACACCGGCGCCGGGTCGTTCGGGAAAGCCTTTTGGAATTCGGCGACATAGGCCGGAAAACTGAGCAGCGTCGCCTCGACGGCGGCTGGCGTGTTGTTCATCTCGACGCTCGCCTGCACCGGCCCCTTGGCCTGCGCCTTGAGATCCTCGGCGCGGCCGTCCCAGAACTGCGCGACGTTGAACACCGCGTTCAACACGGTCGGCGCGCGGCGAGGACCTTTTTGCCAGCCGTGACCGACGGAGGTCGGACCCGCGTCGACGCCGCCGATGCTTAAATTGTGGCAGGTCGCGCAGCTGAGCAGTTGGCTCTTCGAAAGACGCGGCTCGAAAAACAGCTTGCGGCCCAATTCGACCTTGGAGGGCGTGACATCGTTGTTTTTCACTTGCGCCGCGACCGAGGAAGCTTCGATCGGCTTGAAGACCGCCGCGGCGTCTTGTTGCAGATCGCCCGCGGCGGCCGCGAGAGGAAATAGGAAAATCGCGCTCAACGACGCAATCCATGACCGTGACATGTGTTTCTCCTAGAAGATCTTCCGCCAAGACGATTGGCGTGGGTTGTGCGCCGCAAGTGGGAACCGCCGCCCCCGCCAAGTAACACAAGGAACGCGCGACGGCAAAGTCAAGCATACGCTTTCAATGCAGGAATTTTGTTTTAAATACAGCTTCGTCTGTCATGAGCCTGACTTATGCGTCTGGCAGCTTCCATTGAGTGGCGCTCGAGCCGACCGGCGCACGGACTAAATATTCCTCGTTGCGTCTTCCGATGAATATATTGCATCGCACAATTTCATACACGACTTAATCGATTTCATGTCGCCTGGACTCTTCGGTCGTTGCGAACAATGCTTGCCAGGATTGCTAAAGCAAGGCAGGATAGCGGCCGACGAAGACAAGGAGCGACCTGGAATAATATCAGGCGCCAGCAGTCAAAAAAGCGAGGCGGAGCAATCCGCCCTCGGCCAAGCGGAGGGGCGAGGATGGCCAAGCGCATGCAGTGGGGAGCGCTTCTCATGGCGCTCGGTTTCACCGCCGTCGCGGCGGGGCGAAGCGGCGCGGAGCCGCTCGGTTTGCCGCCCGTGCCGATTCCCGCCGACAACCCGCAAACACCGGAGAAAATCGCGCTCGGCAACACCCTTTTCCACGACGCCCGTTTCTCGGGCGACGGAACGATCAGTTGCAGCACCTGCCACGCCGATGAAAAGGCGCTTACCGACAGCCCGCGCAAGACGTCGCGCGGCATCCGCGGCCAGGTCGGAACGCGCAATGCGCCGACCGTCATCAACTCGGCCTATTTCCACACGCTGTTTTGGGATGGGCGGGCGTCCTCGCTCGAAGACCAGTCGCAAAATCCCCCGCTCAATCCTATCGAAATGGGCCTCACAACCTTCGAGCCCTTTTTAAAAGTCGTGCGCGAAGACCCCGCCTATGTGGAGGCGTTCAACAAGGTCTTCCACGTCACCGGCGCCGCGGTCACGATCGAGCATGTCAAAAAGGCGATCGCGAGCTACGAGCGCACGCTGATCTCAGGCGATTCGCCGTTCGACCGCTGGTATTTCCAGCATGACGCGATGGCGATCAGCGAACCCGCGAAGCGCGGCTTCGAGGTGTACGTCGGACAGGGACGCTGCGTGTCCTGCCACGTGATCGAGCAGGACCAGGCGCTGTTCACCGACAATCGTTTCCACAACATCGGCGTCGGCATCAACAAGATCCAGGCTGAAACGCCACGGCTGACGGCGGAGTTCCTGAAGGCCAAGGCCGCCGGCGCTTCGGTCGACAAGACGGTGCTGTCGGACCCCAAGACCTCGGATCTCGGCCGTTTCGCGGTGACGACGCACTTCGACGAAATCGGCGCCTTCAAGACCTCGACGCTGCGCAACATAGCGGTCACCGGGCCCTATATGCACGACGGCTCGCTCAAGACGCTGAAGGATGTCGTCAAACATTATAACGATGGCGGCAAGAGCGCGGGCGATCCCTCGATCAACTCCTATCTTTCGGGCGGCATTCGTCCTTTGAATCTCTCCGAGCAGCAAATGGACGATCTCGTCGCCTTCATGGAGACATTGACGAGCCCCGCCTATGTCAACGCCAAGACCAAGGAAGGCGACGCGGCGCCATGAGCCGGCGCCGCATCCTCGAAGCCGGTTCGAAAAACAAAAAGATGCGCCGCGAAACAAACGCGCGAGCGGGAGGATCAAATCCATGAGCAAATTGATCACGAGACGGAGCGTGATGGCGGCAGGCGCGGCCGGCGCCGTCGGAACGCTGACGACGCTTCCCATCAGCATGGTGCGCCTCGCCTTCGGCGGCACGCGCGACGACTTCACCTTCACCTATATTTCCGACGCGCACATCCAGCAGATCAAGGGCGCGAGCTTCGTGCGCAACTGGGACATGGGCCTTAAGCGCGCGGTCGCGGAAGCTAATCTCGTGCAGCCGGAATCGGATTTCGTCATGTTCGGCGGCGACCTCGCGCAGCTTGGCAAGAAGGACGAACTCGATCACGGCGCGGAGATTCTCTCGCATCTCTCGCCCAAAATGCATTGCGTCATGGGCGAGCACGACTATTACCTCGACCTCGGCGAATATTGGAGCAAGCTTTACGGCGCCCATTATTACAGCTTCGATCACAAGGGCGTGCATTTCGTCGTTCTGAACTCGATCCTGACGACCGACGAATGGACCTTCCATCGCTGGCCGTCCGCCGAGCAACGCATGCAGGAAATGGCCGGGCTCGACAATCCCAACGGCTCGCCGTTCATGGTTGGAGAAAAGCAGCGCCTTTGGCTCCGGGACGACCTCGCGAAAATTTCCCACGAGACGCCGATCGTCGTGTTCTCGCATTCGCCGCTGCAAAAGATATACAAGGGCTGGAATTTCTGGACCGACGACGCCGAAGAGGTGCAGGCGCTGTTGCAGCCGTTCAAATCCGTCAACGTGATCTACGGCCACGTCCATCAGATTCAATATAATCAGATCGGCAACATCTCCTTCAATTCGGTGATGGCGACCGCCTGGCCGTGGCCCTATCCGCAGAGCTACGCACAGGCGGAAAGCCATCTGCCGGTGCTGACGGTGCCGATGAATCGCGGCGACCCCTTCTTCGAGCGCGACGCGACCGGCTGGCAGTTGATCGACGTGAACTCGGGACGCGTCGCGGCGCGCTACCAGCTTTGGGACAACGAGCCGCGCACCGTCGCTTTCGATCACAAACAAGGCCGGCCGGTCGACCTCGCCTATCAGGAGCCGACCAATCGCCGCCCCCCGCAAACCCATTATTGATCAGGAGCCGACGATGCGTCGCACCTTCGCCGTCCTCGCCATCGGTTTTTCGCTCTCCGCGCTGAACGCGCGCGCTGATGAGTTCACCAAGGCGGACACAGAACGCTACCAGAAAGAATATTTGAACGTTGTCGCCGACGGTCGCGCGCTTTGGACCAGCGGCCAGCTCGGGACCAACGGCGTCGCCTGCGCGCAATGCCATCCCAACGCCGCCAACACGCATCCCGAGACCTACCCGAAATTCCAAAAGCAATTGGGCAAGGTCGCGCAGCTGTTCGAGATGGTGAACTGGTGCATTCGGAATCCGCTGGAGGGCAAGCCGCTCGCCGCCGACGATCCGAAGATGACGGCGATCATCTCCTATGTGAATCAGGAGCGGCGCGGCGTGAAACTGGCGCCGGGAACGCATTAGCGGCTTGCCGCCGCTGGCGTTAACAGGAAATTTTCGATTGTGAGGCTTCCCTATTGGGCGCGCGATCCAATGGGGAGCTTGGCCGATGAACCGCCTCTTAACGTCATCGGACCGATGGCGACTGACTCTCCTTGGCGGCTGCTTGGCGCTGTTGCTGGTGTTTCAGCCGCTGACGTCCATAACGATCGCGCCCGCGACTTTCGCGCCGCCCATCGTTCTCATCGCATTCGTCGGCGCGCTGGGGCTGATCTATCGCGTGCTGGGCCGCGACGAGGGCATAGCCGCCACCTGCTTCGCGATGTCGCAACTTCTGCTGTTTTCGAATTGCGTGGCCCTGCTGAACTATCTTGGGCTTGCGCTGCGCCGTCCGCTGAACGACACGCTGCTGGCCCAGGCCGACCGCGCGCTCGGACTGGACTGGTGGGCC
>JBAWEN010000253.1:0-2275 GCA_049591215.1 Methylocystis sp.
GCGTATCATTACACCCGGCGAGCCAGAAAAATCGCCTTGGCTCCCGAGCGTTACCTGGGCGGGAAGCGCGGCTCCGGCCTGTGGTTCTTGCGCGCCGGGATGACGTTCGGCTTGCTCGGCGTTTTTCTGTCGTTCATCGGAGTCGCGCTGAGCATATCCCTGCTGATCGCCAAAACCGTTTCGCAACCGCCGGGCATCGCGATAACCGACCCCACCAAGATCATCCGGGCGCTGGACGTGTTCGTGCTGCTGATGAGCTTTATTCTTCTGTTGGCGCATTTCATCGGCGTCGGCATTAGCGTGTGGCTGCGCATCGCCGTCGCCAGGGCGCGCGTCCAATTTCAGCCGCCGACGCAGACGGCGATCGAAGGCGCGCCGCCTCCGGCCATCATATAAAGACTTGCACATATCTTTATTGCGTGGCGCAAAATCCTTTGCTATAGCCCCGGCGCGGGGACGTGGCGCGAGCCGGCCCGACATCTGGCGACACAAGCGCGCTTTCCGTTCGAACGGAATCGTTCGAACGATAAGAAATCGCGTAAAATCAAAATGCTGGAGCACGTTCTAATCGCAAAAGTCTATCAACTTTTGCGGAACTTGCTCTAGCGCCGCGAGCGAAGGGAAGATCATGACCTCTCATTTCAACGATTATGTCGTCACGGACATCGGCCTCGCCGATTGGGGCCGCAAGGAACTCAACATTGCCGAGACCGAAATGCCCGGTCTGATGGCGACCCGCGCCGAATATGGCGCCAGCCAGCCTCTCAAGGGCGCGCGTATCGCGGGCTCCCTCCATATGACCATTCAGACGGGCGTGCTGATCGAGACGCTGAAGGCGCTCGGCGCCGATGTTCGCTGGGCTTCCTGCAACATTTATTCGACCCAGGATCACGCCGCCGCCGCCATCGCCGCCGCCGGCACGCCGGTGTTCGCCATCAAGGGCGAGAGCCTCGAGGATTATTGGGATTACACCCATCGCATTTTCGAGTGGTCCGATGGCGGCTGCCCGAACATGATCCTCGACGATGGCGGCGACGCCACTTTGCTCATTCACCTTGGCCTGCGCGCCGAGGGCGGCGATGTCGCCTTCCTCGAAAAGGCGACGAACGAGGAAGAAGAGGTCCTGTTCGCGGCGATCAAGAAGCGCCTCAAGGCCAATCCGGGTTTCTACAAGCGCAACGCCGAGTCCATCAAGGGCGTCACCGAGGAGACCACCACGGGCGTGCATCGCCTTTACATCATGCAGAAGGAGGGCAAGCTCCTTTGGCCGGCGATCAACGTCAATGATTCCGTCACCAAGTCGAAATTCGACAATCTCTACGGCTGCCGCGAGTCGCTGGTCGACGGCATCCGCCGCGGCACCGACGTGATGATGGCCGGCAAGGTCGCCATGGTCGCGGGCTTTGGCGATGTCGGCAAGGGCTCGGCCGCGAGCTTGCGCAACGCCGGCTGCCGCGTGCTGGTGTCCGAGATCGATCCGATCTGCGCGCTGCAAGCCGCGATGGAAGGCTATGAGGTCACGACGATGGAAGAGGCCGCGCCGCGCGCCGACATCTTCGTCACCGCGACCGGCAATGTCGACGTCGTCACGCTCGACCATATGCGCCGCATGAAGGATCGGTCCATCGTCTGCAACATCGGCCATTTCGACAGCGAGATCCAGGTCGCGGGCCTGAAGAACCTGAAGTGGCACAATGTGAAGCCGCAGGTCGACGAGATCGAATTCGCCGACGGCAAGCGCATCATCCTGCTCGCCGAAGGCCGTCTCGTGAACCTCGGCTGCGCGACTGGCCACCCATCGTTCGTGATGTCGGCTTCCTTCACCAACCAGACGCTGGCGCAGATCGAATTGTGGACCAAGCAGGGCCACTACGCCAAGGAAGTCTACACGCTGCCGAAGCACCTCGACGAAAAGGTCGCCTCGCTCCATCTCGACAAGATCGGCGTGAAGCTGACCAGACTGACCGACCAGCAGGCGGCCTATCTCAATCTGCCGCAAACCGGTCCGTTCAAGCCGGATCATTATCGCTATTGATCCGATAGCGCCGCGGACGATTGAAGAGGCCCCGTTTCCGATTGGAGACGGGGCCTTTTTCTTGCGCCTTCCGGGCGATAGAGCCGCCACGCCTGCGATTACCGCGCGCGAAAAATGGGTTAGAAATTGTGTCGCGCGAGGCCGATATGGGTCTTGGGCCAACAAATGGCGCGACGCCAAACGGGAGGAATGAATGACCAGCAAGATCGTGAACGAAATCATGGACGCCAACGCCAAATA
>JBAWEN010000254.1:0-4598 GCA_049591215.1 Methylocystis sp.
TCGAAAGGTCGTGATGATGGTCGTCGAACAGACGAAACTTGGCGGCGTGACTTCTTTTCACACGAAGCGCGCGGGATGTGATGGTTCAACCCCGGTAAGCCGCGCCAAGCCCGAGACGGAGCCGAGCAACCGCTCCGCCGTTCGGGCGCTGTTTCTCGTTTCGCCTTCGACGACGCCGTGCGGCGTCGAGATGTTCGCGCGACGGTTGGCGCGGACTTGGACCGATATCGGGCTGGTCGAGGAAAGCGTCGTGATACGCGGCGACGTTCACGACATTTTCGCGGTTTGGAGCGCGCTTGGCCGCGCCGACGTGGTCGTGATGAATTTTCCCATTGTCGCTTGGAAGAGAGTGCTCTTGACGCCGTTGCTGGCGTTCGCCGCCGCGTTGGCGCGGGGGAAACGAACTATTCTGGTCGAGCACGAATGGGGCGATCTCGATTGGCGCCGCCGACTCGTCTTGATGGTCTACGCGCTATTCGCGCGGCGCATCATATTTTCGTCGCCAATGGTGCGCGCGCAATATTTCTCAAGCCGCTTCGCGCGAATGATACGCCGGCCGACGTCGGTCATTCCGATACCGCCAAATATCGAGCGAGGTCGTCATCTCACCGCGAGCGAGATCGCGGAACAAATTTGCTCGCGCCGAAAGGACAAGATCGTCATCGGTCATTTCGGTTCGATCTATCCGAAAAAGCAGTCCGACTTCGTGCTGTCGGTCGCGGCGGAATTGAAGCGCATGGGCCTCGATGTCCTCGTCGTGTTCGTGGGCGCGTTTATAAAGGGGCTGGATTCGGTCGAGGAGGATTTTAATCGCCAGCTCGACCTGCTGAAATTGAGGAACGATGTTATCGTGACGGGTTATGTCGAGCGCCCCGAGGAAATTTTCACGCTGTTCGAGGAAGTCGATTGCTTCGTTTATCGATTCGCGGAGGGGCTCAGCTCTCGCCGTTCCAGCGTCCTCGCCTGCCTTCAAACCGGAAAGCCAGTGCTGGTGAACGCGCCGGCGGGCGTCGACGAATTCGATCACCATCGCATGTTTAGCTTTGCTCTCGATAATGATATTTTGCGCCTGCTTCCCATCTCGGCGGACGCCAAGACGTACGCGACGGCGCTTGCGACAAGTGCGCCGGGCGGCGAAACGCAGGCCATCGATATGTATGACGCTTCCTGGCGTGACGCGGCGCATGCGTTGGAGGCGGCCGCGGCTCCAGTCGCGAACTGAACGTCGCGGTTAGTCACGGCGCGTCTTCCAGAAAGCGTCCGCGATCGCGGGCTACGCCGCCAATTCGGCCGGAGCAATATCCTTCATTTCCGCTTGCGAAAGGCCGACAGCCCGACGGATCGCGGAGACAGGCGTGTTCGAAAACGACGCGACGGACAAGGCGACCTTGGTCGTGGGCGCCTGATTGACCATCGAGGCGACCGCCGCCGCGTCTAAGGGCGCCGCGTCCCAATATGCGATGGCGAGACCCTCCGTCACGATTTTGTGAGCCTGGAGAAGGGCCGGCGAATTTCGAACAAAATGGCCGTAAAGGAGATATTCCGAGAGCGCCCGCGTCTTGCAAAGCGCTTCTTTCCAGTTCCTTTTGGCGGCGGCGGAAATTGTTTGCGTAAGCTCCTGGATGGAGCGCTTATCCCATACAATCACATGACCGATATAGTCGTCGGCGGGAAAGGCGGTCTCCGTTTGACCGAGCAATCGGTCGCAGTTTCGCGTCCACGCCGCGTGCATTGGCGCGTCGGCTTCTATGGCGCCGCGCTCGACATACAGGGGGGCTCGCTCACCGCCGGCATAGGCGGCCGCGTCGAACGGACGGAAAAACACATTGTCCGAATCGATGACGCAGAACCGCTCCTCCGGCAGGCTGGAAACGGCGGAGATCTTGAGAAGCTGCTGGATGTGCCAACCATGGACCGGACCCGAACGAAATGACCACCAGAGGCGGCGACCGCGGCGCAAGAGAAAGGGCGGAATAAGTTTCAACCATTTCGGCAGGAACTTGGAACTCGGCAGGACGATACGCTTCTCGCTGTTGAAACGGGAGAACAAGGGAATTTCGTCGTCCGCGACGATGACGTAATGCCTCTCATGTCCCTTTACATGGCGGTCGATGCTGTCGCAAAGGAGCGCGAATCGCTCGAGATCCTTGTGATAGCTGGGGGTGAGAAGAGCAACGGTTCGGACTTGCTTCACACGACTCTCCGTTCCATTTCGACACAATCGATTGCGCCATGTTGGCGCGAGAATTTGATTGTGGTCGAAAGTTGCAACAATGAGTCCGCCGCCACGTTGAAACCCGCGGGGAGGCCGCGTCAGGAGCGCCCGGCGCGAATCGCCCGCGCGGCGCATGCGATCGCGAAGGCGTATTCGACCGCGATGTCCTCGAGCTGTTCGAAACGCCCGGAGGCGCCGGCGTGGCCCGCGCCCATTTGTGTGCGCAGCAGCGCCGGACCGCCGCCCGTCATCGTCGCCCGCAGCCGCTGCACCCATTTGAGCGGCTCCCAATAGGTGACGCGCGGATCGGTCAGCCCGGCCATCGCAAGTATCGGCGGATAGTTCTGGGCGGTCACATTGTCATATGGGGAATAGGCCGCCAACCGGTCGAAGGCGGCGGAGTCGGCGATTGGGTTGCCCCATTCCAGCCACTCGGGCGGCGTCAGCGGCAGATCGTCGCGCAGCATCGTGTTGAGCACGTCGACGAAGGGCACGCCGGCGACGATGCCGGCGAAAAGCTCCGGCGCCATATTGGCGACGGCGCCCATCAACATGCCTCCGGCGCTGGCGCCTTGCGCGACGATAGCTCCCTCGCGCGTGTAGCCCGCGGCGATCAGATGCCGCGCGCAGGCGATGAAGTCGGTGAAGCTGTTGGTCTTGTGTTCGAGCTTGCCGTTCTCGTACCAGCTCCAGCCCTTGTCCGTGCCGCCCCGCACATGCGCATAGGCATAAACGAGGCCGCGATCGACCAGCGACAGCGCGTTCGAGTCGAAACTCGCCGATAGCGCGTGGCCATAGGCGCCATAGCCATAGAGCAGCAGCGGCGCTCCGGCGCCAGGCTTGAAATCCGCGCGATGCAGCAAGGTGATCGGCACGCTCGCGCCGTCCGCGGCTTGGGCGAACAGCCGCCGCGTGACGTAATTCTTGGGGTCGTGACCGCTCGGAATTTCTTCGCGCTTGACCAGAACGCGCGTGCGCGAAACCATGTCGTAGTCATAGGTTTCGTGCGGCGTCGTCATCGACGAATAGGTGAAGCGCAGCGTCGTCGTATCGAATTCGAGCCCGGGTTCGAGATGCAGCGCATAGGCCTCCTCATCGAAGGCGATCGCGTGCTCCTCGCCGCTCGCCAGCGCGCGTATTTTGAGGAGCGGCAGCGAGTCCTCGCGCTCCACCCAGGCGAGATGATCGGCGTAGACCGTGCAAAATACGATCATTCGGCCGGGATGATGCGGGACGACCTCGCGCCAATCGTCACGCGAAACACAAGCGAGCGGGGCCGAGAATATCGCGAAATCCTCGGCGCCGTCGGCGTTGGCGTGGATATAGAGCAAATCGTTATGCGGTTCGACATCGTAGCGCAATCTCGGTTCGCGCGGCGCGACGCGGCGCGGCTTCGCCTCCGCGTCGGCCAGATCGACGAGATGACATTCGCTGGCGTCGTGGCCGTGGATCGAAACCACGGCGAACCGCCCGCAGCGGCTCTCGC
Organism: Methylocystis sp.; assembly: GCA_049591215.1. GTDB lineage: Bacteria > Pseudomonadota > Alphaproteobacteria > Rhizobiales > Beijerinckiaceae > Methylocystis. Next base: position 3,702 of record JBAWEN010000254.1, read on the forward strand.
GCAGCGTGACGAACCAGGCGGGATCGATCTCCTCGATGACGAGCCGATCGGTTTTCGGATCGCCGCCGACGACATGACGAAACACCTGGGCGGTGCGATGATTCTCGTCCACGCGCACATAGTAAAAGCTCTTCGAGTCGCGGCTCCAGACGATGGCGCCATTGGTCTCGCCCACGACGTCGGGCCGGTCCACGCCGTCCTTTAACGCGCGCGTGCGGATGGAATAAAGTTCGGACCCTTTGTCGTCCACGCTCCAGCCGAGCTGCGCGTGGTCGGGCGCGTGAACCGTCTCCGCGATGTCGAAAAATTCGGCGCCCCGAGCGAGCGCCTCGCCGTCGAGCAGGATTTCCTCATCGCCGCCGCCGCGTTTCGTACGGCAATAGAGCGGGTGCTCGCCGCCTTCGCGAAAGCGCGCGAAATACGCGAAGGGTCCGTCGGGCCAAGGCGGGTCCGCGTCGTCTTCCTTGATGCGTCCGCGCATTTCCGCGACGAGGGTCTCGCGCAGGGATTTGAGCGGGGCCATCACGCGGTCGCAATAGGCGTTTTCCGCCTTGAGCAGCGCGGCGATGTCCTTTGGCAGCGCGCGCCCGTCACGCAACACCGCGCGCCAGTTTTCCGCCGCCAGCCATGAATATGGGTCACTGAGCGCGCGGCCGTGATAGTCACGGACTGTCGGGCGGAGCTCGGCGCGCGGCGGCGTGGCGCTGGAGGCGTCCAAACTAGGGGCCTCGCCCGCGCCTATGTCGTGCAGGGTCATATCGCGGCTCCATCGATTGAGCGGGACGTGGGCGCGGGAAGCCGCGCTCTGTCAGGAGCGCGAGGCGTCGGCGCCGTGGGAAGCGGCGGAGTTGTTTTGGGAGTTCGCAAGCAGCTTCAGCGCCTCGAGCACAATGGGAT
>JBAWEN010000255.1:0-8620 GCA_049591215.1 Methylocystis sp.
CGACAGATGGTCGATGAACAGCCCGCCTTCGAGATGGTCCAGCTCGTGCTGCACGACGGTCGCCAGCAGCCCCTCGGCGTCGAATTCGATCATCTCGCCTTCGCGGCTCAAATGGCGCACGCGCACGCGCGCGGGGCGCTGCACGTCCTCGAAATATTCGGGCACGGAGAGACAGCCCTCGTTATAGGTGCTGAGTTCCTCGCAGGCCCAGATGATCTGCGGGTTGAGCAGAAACAGCGGCGCGGGCGGCTCGGCGTCGTCTTTTCGCTTGGCGATGTCGATGACGACGATCCGCTTGGCGACGCCAACCTGCACGGCGGCGAGGCCAATGCCCGGCGCCTCGTACATGGTCTCCAGCATATCGTCGAGCAGCCGGTGAATTTCCGCGTCGATCCGCTCGACCGGCGTCGAAATGACCCGCAAGCGCGGATCGGGAATGGTGAGGATAGGAAGCAAGGCCATGGGTTCGCCCAGGGTTGATCGGTTTATCCTCAGATAAGCGCGAGGGGGCGCGGCGTCAAATGGGCGGCCGACGGCGGCCGGGTTCGAATTCGCGGACCGGCCCCCTCCCCGAGGCGCTAGATCGGGCAAGCGGAACCGTTATCGGCCCATTGCCAGCCGCCGTTCGAATTATTGGGACAGCACTGCCAGGTGGGCAAGGCGCATCCGGTGAAAGCGCCGCAAGTCGCCATTTGGAAGCCTGTCGCGCATGTGGCCGAACTCTGCGAGGAGCCTCCGTTATGCGAACCGCGTCGATGGTGGTGGCGCGAGCCGTCCTCGCTTTGCCAATCGTCTCCACTCGGCGCGGCGTCCCCGGTCTGCGAGCCATCCGCGACATCTGTCGCGACGACGCCGCCGTCCGCGGCGTTGTTCGACGTATCGTCGGCGATTCCCGCGGAAGGAACCGCGAGCAACAAAGCCGTGCATAGAAGTAGAATTCGCATTGTAACCTCCTTGTCGGCGCCCAACGGCCTATTCGATCGATATCCGCTCTTTCGCGGAGCCGGCCGGGCGAGAGTGGATCGAGGCCGGCCGGCGCGCCCGATGGTTTCCAGGTCTTCCAACGTCAGCTCACATCGTTGGAGAGCAGCCTCGCTCCCGTCGATCCACTATTCACCGACGCCGCGATCGAATTGAACAGCGCGACCAGATCGGTGGTGGAATTGGCGGTGATGGTGGAGGTGCAGGTGGTTCCGGTGGTGTCGGAGAAGAAGGTCGACGGCGTGGACGCCATGCTCTGCATCGCAGAGCAGGCGGAGATGGCCAGGCCCGTCCCCGTGTCCGTGCTGCAGCTCGAAGGGGTGTTGCCCGTAGGCGCGCCATAGGCCGCCGTGTAGACCGCCGTGCCGGCCTTCGTCGCGGCCTGGGCGGCGGTGATGCCTTCGTGACACTGGTTCGTCGCTTGTCCGCTCGGCACATTGCTCGAGCTGGCGTTGGCGTCGCCGTCGCTCAAAAAGATGATCACGTTGAAGGCGTTCGGGTTCTTGGCGACCAGGGCGGCCTGGGCCGCGGCGATCACCCCGGCGTAATAGGTTCCGTAGCCGCCGACAGCCTGCAGGCCCTGCGCGCAGCCGCTGCCCCCTCCGCCGAGAGCTCTAACGAGGTTGGAGCTCGCGTTCAGCGTCGTCGCCGCGGAAGACGTCTTGTAATCGGTGGAAAAACCGACGATCTGGTACAGAGGCGCGGTGGCGCTGTACGAGGCGATTGTCGGCGACTTGCTGCTTGAGCAATCGTAATCGTACCCGGCGGAAGTCGTATTGTTCACTCCGGGGAAGACCATCAGGCCGACGCTGACGATGGAAGGATTGAACGCCTGGAGCAAGGTCCGGGCTCCCGCTTCCGCGCAGGTGAGTCTAGTGGCTCCGGAGACCGAACAGCCTGGATCGCTGCTATTCATCGAAGCCGTCGTGTCGACGATGAGCATGACATTGGCCGACTTCCCGACGCCCCCTCTCACGCCCGCGGTCGCGGTCGCCGTGATGGTCTTGCTCGACTGTCCGACAAAACCGCCAAAGACCAGCGGTATCGTCGCCTGCATCGACACGACGATGGCGTTGGCGCTGTCCGTGCCGCCACACGACACGCCCGTGCTCGTCAGGCATTTCAGCTTCGGGTAGCCGGACACCATCGTGACCGTCGCTTCCTTGATGGGATTGAGGGCGCTATAGGACTGCGCCCGCGCGATCGCCGTCGACGTCGCGCAGCAGTTGATATCCTGCGCCGCGGCCAAGGCCGCCATCGCGGTCGAGGCCTTAAGCGCCGTCGTGGTCCGATAGATCTGCGCCTCTTCAACCACCAGCCCGACCATCATGGCGAAGGCGATCGCCATGAAGCCCACCATGATGGCGACGGAGCCGCGCGTATCCGAGCGCCATCGCTGGATCGCCAAACGGATTCGAGGCGGCAAGAGGTTCCTGATGTTGCTCATTGGACTCGTCCTGTCGGTGTGGCCGATACGGCGCAGTTTTGCAGATAATTGACCGCCAGCACTTGCAGGTTGCAGGGATAGCGCACGGTCACGGAGGCGGGCAGGCCCGCCGCCGCGCTCAGCGCGGTCACGCAAGTGGCGTCGCTCGTGCATGCCGTTCCGTTGACCGAAACGCTGACGGTTAGATTGGCTTGGAGCAGCGTCGGCGCCGCCGCGTAAATTACGTTGGTCGTGTCGGTCCAGGGCGTCGTGTCTCCGCGGCTGACCGTCAACTGGAGCATGCCCGCCTCCGCCGCGCCGGTGACGGAGATGTAGTCATGAATGGTGACGCCAAACATGAACATGCCGACCAGCAGCATCATCAGCAGCGGCATCACGAAGGCGAACTCGATCAGCGCCGTGCCGGAAGCGTCGCGCATTTTCATTGTTCGCCGCAGTGTTTCGGCGAGCGCGCGTTGGATGAATGGGAATGTGGTATTTCCGTGCATTTCACGAAGCTAGGCTATAAATCAAAAAATTGTTCAAATCAGAAACATAAAATTGTACGCAAATACGCATTCGAGAGATTTTAACGAGCGCTGACATTCCAGCGTCGCTTTCGGGGTCCTCGCGGGGATTGCGCGGCTTGCGGCGACACCCGTTTTTCCGCCGCGCGCGAACGGGAACCAAGCGAATTTTCAAGCGTTAGCAGCTCGGGGAGCGCCGACTTCCGGCGCGACCCGCGCGAATTTCCCGTTTAGAGCGAAGTCGTGGAGGCTTAAATGCGTAAGACTCTGTTGCCGATAATACTCGCCGTGGGGTTGAGCCTTTGCACGCCGATTGAAGCGCCGGCGGCGCCGGCGAACGGTTCGGCGATTCCGGCGGCGGTCGCGGCGAACCCGCTCGTCCAGCAGGCGCGGGTGTTCTGCTACAACCGCTACACCGGGCGTTTTGTCCATTGGGGCTCTTGCGGGCGGCGCCATTACGTTCGCCATTACTATCATCCGCGAGTCTATTGCAGGAACCGCTATACCCACCGCTTCCTGCATTGGGGACATTGCTAGAGCAACGGCCTTTGCGGCGCCTCAATCCGCCGGCGCGATACGAGTTTCGCGCCGGCGGGTGGTTATCCGGCTTCACCAGCATTATCTGACCGGGCGAGGACGCCGGCGGGACCAAGGGGGGCGCCCCCTGTCGCCGGCGCCGGGCGAGGAGTAGGATGGACCCTCGTCAAATAAAAAGAACGCGGCCGCGCGAACTTCGCTTTGGGCCGCGTCGTCCGCTTCCCGGAGGAACGCTCGACATGACCAGGCACGAGACATTCTCGGCGCAAACGCCGCCGTTCAAGACGCGTTACGGCAACTTCATCAATGGCGCCTTCGAGGCCCCCAGGGCCGGGCGCTACTTCGACAATATTTCGCCGATCACCGGCCAGAAGATTTGCGAAATCCCGCGCTCCGACAAGGATGACGTCGAGGCCGCGCTCGACGCCGCGCACGAAGCCAAAGCCGCATGGGGCAAGCTGAGCCCCGCCGAGCGCGCGAATATCCTCAACGCCGTCGCCGACCGGATGCAGGCCAATCTCGCGACGCTCGCCGCCGCCGAGACCTGGGACAATGGCAAGCCGATCCGCGAGACGACCCTCGCCGACGTGCCGCTGGCCATCGACCATTTTCGCTATTTCGCGGGCTGCGTGCGCGCGCAGGAGGGCTCGATCAGCGAGATCGACCACGACACGGTGGCCTATCACTTTCATGAGCCGCTCGGCGTCGTCGGCCAGATCATTCCGTGGAACTTCCCGCTGCTGATGGCGGCGTGGAAACTGGCGCCCGCGCTCGCCGCCGGCAATTGCGTGGTGATGAAGCCCGCCGAACAAACGCCGGCGTCGATTCTGGTCTGGGCGGAGATCGTCGGCGATCTCTTTCCCAAGGGCGTGCTCAACATCGTCAACGGCTTTGGCCTCGAGGCCGGCAAGCCGCTGGCGTCGTCGAACCGAATCGCCAAGATCGCCTTCACCGGCGAGACGACGACGGGCCGGCTGATCATGCAATACGCGAGTCAGAGCCTCATTCCGGTGACGCTCGAACTTGGCGGCAAGTCGCCGAATATTTTCTTCGAGGATGTCGCGCGCGAGGATGACGACTATTTCGACAAGACGATCGAGGGCTTCGTAATGTTCGCGTTGAACCAGGGCGAGGTCTGCACTTGCCCGAGCCGCGCGCTGGTGCACGAGAAAATCTACGACCGATTCATGGAGCGCGCGCTGGCGCGGGTCGGCGCGATCAAGCAGGGCAACCCGCTCGATCCCGCGACGATGATCGGCGCGCAGGCGTCGTCCGAGCAGCTCGAAAAAATTCTGAGCTACATCGACATCGGCAAGCAGGAGGGCGCGAAGGTGCTGGCCGGCGGCGCGCGCAATGTTCTTGAAGGCGACCTCGCGCAAGGCTTCTATGTTCAGCCGACCGTGCTCGAAGGCCACAACAAGATGCGCGTGTTCCAGGAGGAAATTTTTGGCCCCGTCGTCTCCGTGACGACCTTCAAGGACGACGACGACGCGCTCGCCATCGCCAATGATACGCTCTATGGCCTCGGCGCGGGCGTGTGGAGCCGCGACATGAACCGCTGCTATCGCTTCGGCCGCGCGATACAGGCGGGCCGCGTCTGGACCAATTGCTATCACGCCTATCCCGCTCACGCGGCCTTCGGCGGCTATAAGCAATCCGGCATCGGGCGCGAGAACCACAAGATGATGCTCGACCACTATCAGCAGACGAAAAACATGCTGGTGAGCTACAGCACGAAGAAGCTCGGATTCTTTTAACCGGGGGCTTCGATGCAAGACGATCTCGCGCGCGTCGTCGCGACGCCGGCGGCGCTCGTGCTGGTGGATAGGCTGCGCGCCGAGCATGGCGCGATCATGTTTCACCAGTCCGGCGGCTGCTGCGACGGCTCGTCGCCGATGTGCTATCCCGCGGCCGAGTTTCTCGTCGGCGATCACGACGTGAAGCTCGGCGAAATCGGCGGCGCGCCGTTCTTCATGAGCGCGTCGCAGTTCGATTACTGGAAGCACACGCAACTCATTATCGACGTCGTGAACGGACAGGGCGGCATGTTCTCGCTCGAAAACGGCAGCGGCCTGCGCTTTCTGACGCGCTCGCGGCTGTTCACGGACGATGAGGCCGCGCGCCTCGCGCCGGTCGCGAGCGGAAGTTGACGCCGTTTTGCGCGTCGGCGGAGATTGTTTTATTCGTTTGGGGCGCTAACTGTGGAATGTGTTTCTCTTTTTTAGGGAAGGTTCTGCAATGGAACGTCGTGAATTCGTCACCGCGCTTGGCGCCGCCGCCGCAGCGGTTTCAGTCTCCCGAGCCTTCGCCGAGGAAGCCCCGGTCAGGCACATGCACCCGCCCAAATACAAAGCCCTGATGGATAGCGCCGCCAAATGCGTGTCGACAGGCAATGAATGCCTGCGCCATTGCTTCGGCATGTTGTCGATGAACGACACGAGCATGGCGGATTGCACCAAGGCGTCGTTCGATCTGGTCGCCGCCTGCGGCGCGCTCGAAACCCTGGCCGCGGTCAATTCGACCTTTACGCCGGCCCTGGCGAAAACGGTCGCCGACGTCTGCATGGCCTGCAAGAAGGAATGCGATAGATTCCCGCAATATGTCGAATGCACGGACTGCGGGACCGCGTGCAAGGCCTGCGCCGACGAGTGCCGCAAGACATGAATTGTTGGTGACCGCCATCGCGCGGCGCGGAGCGCTGGCGCGATCTGGTTTAGGAACAACCGCGCGCGCCGCTTTGGACGCACTTGAAGTGGCGCCTTTCGACGCTAATTGTGCCGGCTTAACGTTGGCGCTCCGGCGTCGCCATGCTTTGTCGGTCAAAAGGGGCCCTTGACCGCCTCGAACATCGCGGCGCGACGACGCGTCGGGAGGAGCGGAGTCATGCCTGATATCAAGCTCGGAGTCGGTTCCAACCTGGTCGTCGCGGCCGCCGCTGGGGTGGCGGTGGCCGCGGCCTTTGTCCTGCTGGGCGACACGGGTCTCGGCTACGCCATCGTCGCCGCCATCATCGTCGCGGCGATCTTGTATTTTATTTTCGAGGCGATCGTCTGAGGACGCCAAAACCTCGGCGCGACGAGGTTTTAATCACCGACCGCGGGAAAAGAACTTGGCGCGGATTCGACTCGTCCGGCCGCGAGACGGCTGTACACATGCTAGCTATTAAAGAAATGCAGATATTTTTTATCGCCCGCGCGCAGGCCTTCGTCGCCGAGGCTCTCGGCATATGCGTGAGCAAAAGATCGATCAGCTTCCCAGGGCGATCGATGCCCGGCCTGCCCTTTCTGGCCTTGTGGCGCGCCGCATCAAATGCGCCTATATCGACCAAATAAGTTCGCGCGCCGAGCGCGGGCTCGCATGGAGAAGAGCACTGGCGAGCGCCTACGGTGTCGTCGAAAACAAGATATAAATGCTCGCGAGACACAAAATACATATGTTTGCAACAATTTGTTGGCAGTAGATGTCAACGGCTCCGCGCGGGCCATAAGCGCGAATATGCCTTGCCGGGGGTGCGTTTTTGTTTATGTTAACCCCTTAAGTCCGTTGCGGTTTCCCCGGAACCGATTGTAAACGCCCCGGCGAACGCGGCTCAAAGCATTACAAATAAACCCAAACCACACTCTTGGAAGAGGCGAAGATGCGGTCTTTACCCATGTGTGCGGCCTGGCTGATCTTGACGGGCGTCAGTGTCGCGCTCCAGTCCGGTCGGATGCATCCCTTGGAAGTTCTTCTCCTTATGTTGTTCACGCTATACGCGATACAGGCTTTCATCGCCGAGGTTCTGGGCGTCCGCGTGAGCCAAAAATCGATCAGTTTCCCAAGGCGGTTGATCCCCGGTTTTCCCTTTCTTGTTTTGTGGCGCATGCGCATCAAATGCGCTGAAATAGAACAGATAAGTTCGCGTCCCAACGCGCGGGTTCGCGTGCAAAAGAGCACCGGCGAGCGCCTGCAGGTGTATTTCCCAAGCCGCGAGGCGCGGCTGCGATTTTTTCAGTTCGTCAAAAGAGTGGACCCTTCAATCAGCATAAACCGCTGACGTCCGGCGCCCCGCCCCGCCTTCCCCTCAATGGCAAAGGCGCGTATCCTGCGCCAGCGCGGCGTCGTCGGCGCGTTAGAGCATGTTCCGTCCGAGTTGACGGACTTTCGCGGAGCGTGCTCCAAGCAATTCGAATTCGCGCGATTTCCTGTCGCCCGGACGATTCCATCCGAGCGGAAGTCGCGCCAGGGAGAGCGCCATGTTTCTTGTTATTCTCGGGCTCGCCGCGCTTGTCGGCGTGTGGCTGGTGTCGGCCTACAACGGCCTCGTGTCGATGCGTCAGCGCTATGGCCAGGCCTTTTCCGACATCGACGTGCAACTCAAGCAGCGTCACGACCTCATCCCCAATCTCGTCGAGACCGTGAAGGGCTATGCGGCGCACGAGAAGGACACGTTGGAAGAAGTGACCAGGGCGCGCAATCTCGCCGTCTCCGCGCAGGGCCCGGCGGCGCAGTCGGCGGCGGAATCGGCGCTCAGCGGAGCGCTGGGGCGGCTGATCGCGATCTCCGAGGCCTATCCCGACCTCAAGGCCAACGCCAATTTCCAGCAGTTGCAGAGCGAACTCGCCGACATCGAGAACAAGATCGCCGCCGCGCGCCGCTTCTTCAACAACACCGCCGCCGAATATAACGCCGCGCAACAGGGCTTTCCCGGCGTGCTGATCGCCCAGCGCTTCAACTTCCAGCCGGTCGACTTCTTCAATCTCGAAGAGGGCGAGCGCAAGGCCGTGCAGGAAACGCCGCAAGTGAAGTTCTAACGCGCCAGCCCGCGTCGGCGCATTCAAGAGCGTGCCTGAAGGCTCGCGTTACCGGGCGCGTCTTCGGACCGCGAGCCTTCGGGCTCGCCTCTCAAGGCCTGGCGATTGGACCGGCATAAACAACCACGAAACCGGCGCGGCCGGACAACGGGATCGGCGACGATGTTCAGGGCGTATGGGCTTTATTCGCATATTCAAGCCAACCGGATGCGTTCGGCCTTTCTGCTCGCCGGCTTTGTCGTGCTGCTGATCGCGCTGATGTTCTCCTTCGCGCTGATCTTCGAGGCGATGGGCCAGGACGCGCCGCTCGACGTGATCCTCGCGCGCGCGATCCTCGACGTGAAGGAAGGCTGGCC
>JBAWEN010000256.1:0-2767 GCA_049591215.1 Methylocystis sp.
GTTCGGCGAAGATCCGCGCCTCGCGCAGCGACGCGCCCCGCGGAATCGTCAGCACCGCGTCGCGCGCCGCGAAACGCACGCGCAAGGTGAAGCGCCGGGCGCTTGGCAGGCGTCTCAACGCGACGACGATTGACTCGCCGGCGTGATTCAAAATGAGCTGGGAGGAGCCCGCGTCGGGCGCGGTCTCTTTACGCAAGAGGCGAAGCATGGCGCCATGCTAACGCAAAACATGGCTCTATCGCGAGATACTTATCAACCGCGCCGAAAAAAATCGGCGCGGCGAGGTTCGTCACATATAGCGCTGCAACTCGCGCGCGGCGTCGGCGGGCTTGCGGGCGACGTTGAAGGCGTTCACGAAGTGGCCGTCCTTGTCCATCAGATAGACGACCGTCGTGTGATCTACGCCGTAATTGGCGTCTTCGCCGGGCGCGCGCTTGGCGAAGATGCGAAACTCCTTGAGCATCGGGTCGAGCGCGTCGTGCGCGCCGGTGAGGCCGATGATGCGCGGATCGAAACTCGACAGATAGTCCTTCAATATTTGCGGCGTATCGCGCTCGGGATCGACGGTCACGAACATTCCGCCGACATTGGCGTCGGGTCCGAGCGCGCGCATGATCTCCGACAGTTCGAACAGCGTCGTATGACAGATATCGGGACAATTGGTGTAGCCGAAGAACACGAGATAGGGGCGCCCCAACATATCCTTGTCGGTGAACGGCTTCTCGAATTGCGTCGTCAGTTGGAACGGGCCGCCGATCGCGGGCGGTTTCGCCTGCTGGTTGGTGAAGATGACAAAGGCCGCGAACAGCAGCGCGCAGGCGACGCCGACGCCGATCAAGGTCCTCGCGCCGATCGCGGACGCCTTGGCGGCGCCCTTCGGGCTTTGTTTTTGGGGCCGGGCGACGGCGCCCTGTTTGAGCGGGCCCTGTTTGACGGCCCCCTTGACGCTTTGCTTCGCGGCGCGCCCGGTTGCGCCTTTCGCCTTGCTCTTGCCATTCGACATGCTGCGTTTCCCGATCGTTTTTTTCGTGTTTTTACGTCGCGCGTTCGCGCGATCGCCTTGCGAAATAGGTCGTCGTCACGCCCTCAATCCACCAACACAATATGTGTGTCGTTACATAAATCCACCGCGCCGCCATCGTCGGCGTCCTCGAATTTCCACCGCGCCTCGAACAGGCAACCCTTAGGCTTGTCGAGCGGCAGGCTCACGGTCTCGCCGCCAGAAAGCGGCCTGTCGAGCTTGCCGACGATTATTTCCGCGAAGGAGGCGTCGCCCGAGTAGGCTTTACCCGCCATCACGATCTCGAAGCTTTGCAAAGCGACGCGCCTCTTGTTCTCCAGGGTGATGGCGATCGGCGTCTCCGGCCGCGGCGCGCGCCGCTTCGGCGCGGCGTCGGCTCCGCAGGCCGATAGGGCGAGGCCGAATAGAACAAATCCGGCTGGCGCCCGACGCGGACTCATGGCTTTCAATCCTTGCTGGTCGGCGAACTTAGCGCGCCCGCGACTTTTCGCCAAGGGCGCTCTCCAGGAAGGGCGCTGGCGACGGCTTGCCTGCCCTGGCCCAAGGGAGTATTCGGGTTGGGATGCGCCCGCGGTCCGAAGCGGGAGCGCGAAAGCGCGGCCGCCACGCGGCGCGGGGGCGGAAGTTTCGGAACGCCGCCGGCGACCGACGCATGATAGCAAGACCAAGGGCTTTGTGTCGACGCGTCTTCTTGGGGCGCGGACCGGCGACCGCCTCGCCCGAAAACGCTCCAGCAAGAAGCGCAGGCTCGTAATGTCCAATCTTACCGAGATTTTCAACGCCGGCGCCTCCAACGCCTATCTATTCGTTCCGACGGCCGTTCTGCTCGGCGCCCTGCACGGGCTGGAGCCCGGCCATTCCAAGACCATGATGGCGGCCTTTATCGTCGCCATTCGCGGAACCGTGGCGCAGGCCGTGATGCTCGGGGTCGCGGCGACGGTTTCGCATACGGCGATCGTCTGGGTGGTGGCGCTCGCGGGGCTCTATTTCGGATCGCGCTGGAGCGCCGAAACCAGCGAGCCCTATCTGCAAATCGCGTCGGGAGCGCTTATTCTCGGCGTCGCGCTGTGGATGATCTGGCGCAACTGGCGCGAACACCGCGCGGCCGCGGACCACGCCCATGCGCATGGCGATCACGGCCACGACCATGATCACCCCCAACCGCATCAAAGCCATCATCACCGCAACTTCGGCCATCACTATCACGAGCATCCGCACGCGCATCGCGGGTCGAATAAGGAGGCGGAGTTCAAGCAGGAATTGCTGCTGGTCGATCCGCAAGTCTTCGCTAGCGAGCACGAGCGCGGGCACGCCATCGACATCAACCGGCGCTTCGCCAGCGGCCGCGCCACCACGGGCCAAATCATCCTGTTCGGCCTCACCGGCGGGTTGATCCCCTGCCCCGCGTCGATCACCGTGCTGCTGCTGTGTCTCCAGGTCGGGAAGATTGGCCTTGGCGCGCTGCTGGTGCTGTGCTTCAGCCTCGGCCTCGCCATCACCATGGTCCTCGTCGGCGTCGCCGCCGCGCTGAGCCTGCGCCATGTCCAGGCGCGCTGGAAGGGCTTCGACGCCTTCGCGGCGCGCGCGCCTTATGTGTCGGGGGCGCTGGTCGCGCTGGTGGGGATTTACACGCTCTATCTCGGGGTTGCGTCGCTGGCGTGAGGCGTCAACCGGCGGGATGAAACCCCGTCTTGCTCACGCCTTCGCTGAGCGGCGCGTCGAGAAAAAAGTCGAGCAAGGCGTCGA
>JBAWEN010000257.1:0-11045 GCA_049591215.1 Methylocystis sp.
CGGCCTGACCTCGCCGCTGCTCACCACCTCTTCCGGCGCGAAAATGGGCAAGACGGCCGCGGGCGCGGTCTGGCTCAATGCCGATCTGCTGTCGCCCTACGACTACTGGCAATATTGGCGCAACAGCGAGGACGCGGACGTGGAGCGCTTCCTGAAGCTGTTCACCTTCCTGCCGCTGGACGAAATCGCGAAGCTGGCGGCGCTGCAAGGCGCCGAGATCAACGAGGCCAAGAAGACGCTGGCGACCGAAGCTACCGCCCTGGTGCATGGGCGCGAGGCGGCCGAGCAAGCCGCCGCCACCGCGAAGACCACCTTCGAGGAAGGCGCGCTGGCGCTGTCCCTGCCAAAGGTCAAGGTCGACGCCGAAGAAGTCGCGGCGGGACTCGGCGTGCTGACGGCCTTCGTCAAGGCGGGCCTCGTCGCCTCGACCGGCGAAGCGCGGCGACAGGTGAAGGGCGGCGGCCTGCGCGTCAACGACGCTGCCGTCACCGACGAGCGCGCGATCATCGGCGAGAAGGACTTCGAGAAGGACGGCGTGGCGAAATTGTCGCTCGGCAAGAAGAAACATGTGCTGCTGGAGCGGGTCTAGCTTTACCGCCCTTGCGCTTCCGGGCGCGCGGTGCCGTCCATCACGCCCATGATCTTGCGGAACAGCCCCGGCGTGAGCAGCGAGGCCGGCGAGACGCTGACAATTGGCGCGCTGACCTTGCCGGTGACCCGATAATTGAGCGCGATTACCCCTTCGTGAGCGCCGCCGGTGATCAGCGGGCCGACCAGCGGGATGTTCGTCACGAGATTGTTGAGGCCATAGAGCGGCGCGTAAGAGCCGCTAATATCCAGGGTGTCGCGCGTGATATCCGCGTCGCCCTCAAACAGCAGGCCCATCTCCGGCCCGGACATTATGCCGTCGCTGAGCGCCAGTTTGCCGCCGCCCCAGGCGAAATTCATTTGCAGCCGGGCGACGCGCACGGCTTCGGGATCGAAGCTCAGGACGCCCTTATCGTCGGCGCGGGGGGCGCCCTGCGACATCAACTGGCGCATCGCCGGCTCGTTCTTGAGGTAAAAGTCCCGCACATGCAGCACGCCATCGGCGCGCCCCTGCCCGCTCAGCTGCACACGGGCGTTGAGCACGCCGGAGTCCATCCGGTCGTAAAGGGCGAGGAAGGACATCAGCGACCCGCCATCCGAGGTGGAAATTTCTAGCTGCGGCGGGCCGTTCTGATTGCGCATCAGCGCGACGGCGAGCGGTTCGCGGCCAAAACTGCCGGTGAGCGAAAACACACGCGGTTTATTGCCCCGGCGCTCCCATTTGAAATCGACATTGGAGAGGATTTGCTTGCCGTAGCCGGTCACCAGCGCGGATTTCAGATCGAGATCGATGTCGTCGAAGGATACCGGCCCCTTGCCCGCGCCCGGCGCCTGCCGTTCCCCATTGCCCTCCCCGACGCTGCGAAGGAACGGCCGCGCGTCGACATTGTTCCCGCGCACCGTGAGCTTCAGAACATCGCCGCTCCGCTGCGCCTCGAACTTGGCGTCGTCTCCGGGCGAGAGCCGGAACTGCGAAAATTTCGCGGAGCGGAAGGCTCCATCGCGCGCCAGTTCGACCACGCCCAAAAGCTGCATCGCGCCCGCGTCGAGCGTGAAGTGATCGAGCGTCATTCCATCCGCTCGCTTCACCAAGGTGAATTGGGCTTTCGCGGCCTTGCCCGCCGGCTTGGCGACGCCTGGCGCCAGATTGTCGAGCGAGGCGCGGGTCAGGTCTAGTTCGACCGGCGTTTCGGTCTCGGACAATGGCAGCTGTGTCTTCACCGAGGCGGTTATTGGGCCCACGACGCCCGGTAGGGAGTACCCGGCTTTGGCGCGCGCAGCCTCGTCCAGCACGACCGAAAACTGCGCCTGCGTCACGGCTTTTTCCTCGCCGGCGCGACGAATATCGAGCGTTGTCGGGCCGCCGAACAGGCGCCCTGTTCCGCTGACGCGCAGCCCGGCGCGGTCGTGAACGATGTTGAGCGCGCCATTGTCGAGTCGCTCGGCGCCCACAAAGCGATCGACCGAGAGATTGGTCGTATTCGCTTCGATCGATACGACCGTATGATCGCCGCGCGCCTGGTCGCCTATCTCGATATTGGCCCGCAAGCGGCCGTCGATCTGCCCCTTCAACTGCGAGGGATCGAGCGGCAAGTTCGCATAGGGCGCGAGGCTCGGAAGGGTGAGAATCTCGGCGACGCCTTCGACATTTCCGGCAAAGCGCAGGTCGAGCGCGGACGGCGCCGGCTTTAACATATTGTCGTCGATGACAAAACCGCCCTCGGAGAACGCGAGGCGGCGTTCGTGCGGCGTGTCCAGCATGCCGCTGGCGCCGGAGAGCGTCAGCGTGCGGCCGGTCTGATGTAAATGCATCGACAGATTGCGCAAAGGCGGCAGGCCTGGGAGCAAATCCAACAACTCCACGTTAACAAGATCGGCCTCCGCGTGAATCGCAGCGTCGGGCGGCGGTTGCTCATAGCGCATGGCGATGATGTTCGCCTGCGTGAAGTCCGCGTTGAATTCGCCGTGTCGAATGGCGCCCAGCGGCACGTGTTCGATCAGCCAATTGCGGACGGGCGCCGCCACATGCGTGGACACGAGGCGCACGAGCGCCTGTAGCTGGGTGTTGTCCGACGTCAGTCCGAAGACGACATGGAGGCCATCCACCCAGTCGACGGCCGCCGAGCCCGTCAAATTCACCTCGGGCCCGACAAGCTCAAATTGTTCGATCGCCAATCGCTTTTGGATGGGCGAGAGATGCAGCTTGAGCGAGGAGCGTTCGAGCGCCAGCGCCGATTGGCCGGCGCGCTCGGGCCCGAGGCTGCTCGGTTTCGCGAGGCGCAAGGAGCCGATCCAAGAGCCTCCGTCGGCAGGCGCCGCGTCTGGCGGAAGCGAGACGCTCGCCGCCGGCGGCGCCAACGCGCCTTCGATGGTCATATCCAGCGCGCCCGTCTTGACCTTTATCGGCGAGATCACGAATTGCCGATTCTTCCGGTCCCAATGCGCCGCGCCGGAAATGGACTGGATCATGACGGGCTCGAAATCGGGCTCATCCAGGCGAAAATAACCCGCGCCGACCGTGATCCCACCGCTGGCCTCCGCGACAAGGTCGTTCTCGCCCAGCGCGAAGCGCAGTTGCGCCGATAGCGGCGCGTCGCTGTCGAACGGCAGGTTCCGCAAACCGCCAAACAGCGCGATCTCGTCGAGCGAAAAGTCTTGCGCCTTCGCCTCGAACGCCCGCCGCCCGCCAGGGACGCCCTGGGCGGTCGCGACCACGGTCCAGCGGCGGCTCGCTCCGGTCGCGGCGAGACTAAATTTCATCCCGCCACGGCCCTTTTCCAGACTTAGCGTGAGATCGTCGTAGCGAATCACCCGGTCCAGCGTGCGATCGTCGATGACCAGTCGGCCATGCAGGACGCCCACCCGGTCAATGGCGCCGATCGCGCTGTCTGGACTGGTTACGAGATCGGTCAGCACGCGCAGCGCCGCCCCACCCCGCGCAAGCAACCTGGCGCTATCGGCCGCGTCGCCCTGGTCGGCCGGGGCGCTCGGCGTCAGGGGCGTCGGAGCCCGCGGATCGAGCGAAACGGCGTCCTGCGGGGCCGTCCCCGCCGAGATGGTGACCTGACCATCGGGCGTCACCGCGAGGCGCAACTCCAGATCCAGCATTTCCAGTCGGCGGAGCTTGACCCGGCCAAGCAGCAAAGAGGACAAATCCACGGAAAGTTCGGCGCGCGGCGCCGCGATAATCGTCCGGCCGTCGGATTTCACCGTCAGTCCCGCCGCGGTGAGCGTCGGCCCGTGGTCCGTGCTCGCGAGCGCGACGCCCCCCAGTCCGAAGTCGTAACGTTGGGCGTAGAGCTCGTCCAACGACTTGACGATGACAGGCGTGAGCCAATCGAAGCCGATTGGTCCGCGCGCCAGCACGAAAAGAAAACCGCCGATTGACATGCTCAAAATCGCGAGAACGCCGAGCCCCAGATAGACGCAGGCGCGCGTAACCCGGCGCGCGGCGCAGACGAACCTCGGCGCTTGCAGCCGCCCGCCCGTCGGGTCGACTTCGTTCGATAGGATCTCCGCGTCGCCGCGTGGTCCGTGCGTCAATCGCCCTCGCATTTGTCTTGAGTCATTCGCCCCTTGCAAATCGCCCCGACGCGCGCCGGCCGCTTTTCGGGCGCCGCGGCGGCTAAGTTTTTATTATGGCTCGCGCTTGAGCCGAAACAATGGCGCCGATCGACATATCGCTCTCTCCAGCGCTCCGTCCCCGCCAAGGCGCCGGGCTTGAATTATCGGCTATTGGCGCGACTGGTCGCCTCCAATTTACTTTTCGCGTTACGCGCGGGATGTCGCCTCTTCGAAACGGCGCTTGCATTGCCCGCGCGGCCTTGCAAACTGATAGCGAACATAATTTCTCGTGACACGAAAGGAAAGCTTGATGACGGCCCCGACCAGCCAACCGCAAGAAGGCGACGCAGCGCCAGATTTTCAGTTGCCCGGCGCGGGTGGAGAGACGCTCTCGCTCGCCGGACTGAAGGGCCGGAAACTGGTTCTGTATTTCTACCCAAAGGACGACACTTCGGGTTGCACCAAGGAGGCGATGGAGTTCAACGCGCTGCGCGACAAATTTGACAAGGCCGGAACCATGATCGTCGGCCTGTCGCCAGATTCCGTCAAAAGCCACGACAAGTTCCGCGTCAAATACGAATTGGCGATTCCGCTGGCCTCGGACGAGACAAAGGCGACCCTCGGCGCCTATGGCGTATGGGTCGAAAAAAGCATGTATGGCCGGAAATACATGGGCGTCGAGCGCTCGACCTTTCTCGTCGGGGCAGATGGCCGCATCGCGAAAATCTGGCGGAAGGTCAAGGTTCCCGGCCATGCCGAGGCCGTGCTGGCCGCGGCGAAAGCCTTGTGACGCCCTCGGCCGGCGCCCGGCGCCGCCGACGACTCTCGGCCCCGCCAGACCGAGCATCTCGGGAGGAAGCCGTTTCGCATTTATGTTTCGCGCTGGCGACGGCGAGCGCCCGGCTTAATGGCTCGCGGCGGGCTCGGTTGGCGCCGGAGCGGCCGTCGCCGCCTTTTTGGCGATCAATTTCTCCACTTCGTCGACACCCTTCTTGGCTGAGGTCAAATCTGGCTTCAGCTTGAGCGCCGCCTCATAATCCTGCTTCGCGCGGTCCAGGTCTTTCTTGGCGCGCCAGGCGTTGGCGCGATTAAGATAGGCGGCCGCGTAGTTTGGATCGCGTTTGATCGCCTCGTCGAAATCGGAGATCGCGTGATCCAGATCTCCCTTGGCGTGATAGGCAAGGCCGCGATTGCTGTAGGACTGCGGCGCTTTCGGGTCGCGCTTGATCGCGTCGCTGAAATCCGTGAGGGCGTGCTCAAAATCGGCCTTCGATTGATAGAAGGCGCCGCGGGCGTTCAGAGCCGCCGCCGTCTTCTTGTCGAGCTTGACCGCCTCGCTAAGATCCGCCAACGCTTTTTCGCCGTCGCCCTTCAAGCGCCACGCGATGGCGCGCGCGCTGAAGGCCGCGGCGTTTTTGGAGTCCAGCTTGATCGCCTCGTCATAATCGGCGATGGCGTGATCGTAATCAGCCTTCAAATGATAGATTTCGCCACGACCAAGATGGGCCGCGGCGTCCTTCGGGCTCCCGCTCAAGGCGGCGCTATATTCGGCGAGCGCGCGATCGAGATCGCCCTTGCCCCGATAAGCGACGGCGCGCGCGCCGAGTATCGTCGCGGCTTTGGGGTCGAATTCGAGCGCCTTGGTGTAATCCGCGATCGCCCGATCCCAATCAG
The DNA here is from genome assembly GCA_049591215.1 of Methylocystis sp. Classification (GTDB taxonomy): domain Bacteria; phylum Pseudomonadota; class Alphaproteobacteria; order Rhizobiales; family Beijerinckiaceae; genus Methylocystis. The sequence goes on from JBAWEN010000257.1 coordinate 5,827, forward strand.
CCTTGGCCGCGTAGGCGCCGGCGCGGTTGAAATAGGCCGCGATCTTGTTGTGGCGCGATTCCTTGGCGATGTGATCGATCACGCTGGTGCAACCGGCGATGCGGTCGTCGGGATTTGCGCCACGGCATTCGGCCCAGCCGTCTTTCGGGGCGGCGCCGGCGTTCGAAATCGAGAAAATCGTCGCGAAAGCGACCAGAGCGCTGGAATAAACGAATGACCGAGCCATCTGCCTTGGTTCCCTGTGGCGATCGCCGCCGTTAAAAGTTGATTATTTTAGTATAATATTCATCCCAGCTACATCCCGCAACAGGAATCGCCGTGGCCTTTTGTCAAAAGGTGCGCCGATCACCGGCGGCCCCGCGACAACAATATAGAGACGGCGAGCTTGGAAAAGCGGGTTTTCCGTCGGCCCGCGGCGATCGACGGTCTAGCGCCAGAAAGCGCGGCGCGCTCCCCGGCCCTGACGGGCGAGACCAACCGGCGGCACGGCCAATATGTCGAAATTGCTTGCATTCGCGACCTCGCCGCATGCTAGAAAGCTGCAATGCAGGGCAGTCGCGCGGGCGCGATGCGCTCTCTCGGATAAGGCCGGCGAAGCCGAACAGTCCATGCGAAGCATCGGCGCATTCACCGATATTTAACTTAAAGCTACTGGGGAGGCAAATGCCCGAAGTCATCTTCACTGGCCCGGCCGGCAGGCTGGAAGGCCGTTTTCATCAATCCGCGACGCGCGGCGCGCCCATAGCCATCGTGCTGCATCCGCACCCGCAATTCGGCGGGACGATGAACAATCAGATCGTCTACCATCTCTATTACGCCTTCGCGGAGCGTGGTTTCTCGGTGCTGCGCTTCAATTTTAGAGGCGTCGGCCGCAGCCAGGGCGCGTTCGATCACGGCGCCGGCGAGCTTTCGGACGCGGCGGCCGCGCTCGACTGGGCTCAGGCCGTCAATCCCGAGGCGCGCGCCTGCTGGATCGCCGGCGTCTCATTCGGCTCCTGGATCGGGATGCAACTTCTGATGCGGCGTCCCGAGATCGAGGGTTTCGTTTCGGTCGCGCCGCCGGCCAACCGTTTTGACTACTCGTTCTTGGCCCCCTGCCCATCCTCCGGCTTGTTTATCCACGGCGATCTCGACCGAGTGGCTCCTCTGAAGGAGGTCACCGGCCTGATCGAAAAACTCAAAACGCAGAAAGGCATCATGATCGAGCACGCCGTGGTGAAGGGCGCCAATCACTTTTTTGAGAACAAGATCGACCCGCTCATAGCTGAAGTCGACGCCTATCTCGACAAACGCTTGGGCAATCCGCCGCGCATCGCCATCCCGGCGCGTGGGGACTAGGAGCGGCGTCCACTTTCGCCAAAAGGTTTGTGTCGAAGGTTCGAACTTTTTTGGCGGCGGGCGTTTTCCAAACGCCTTTCCAGCACCACTTAATTTCCGGTCGCGACGTCGGGAACGGCGCGCGAGCACGGTGTTGGGCCGAGGAACGAACATGACGGAGCAAACCATCCTAGAAACCAAAGGGGCGTCGAGAGGAGTTCGAGCAAAGTTAAAAAAGGCCTCACGGGTCGCTCTAAGCGTATTAGGCAACACGCTTATAGTGCTAGTTATGTATATAATTACCATAAGTTTAATTACTAACACGCCTATATTGCGAGTTATTAATGATTATTATAACTTGCTGAAATAAATTTGGTGGTTCCATTTGTCGCCAGCTCGGAGAAGGCCGTTTGTGCGCAGGCCGCTGGCGGGAGAGTTTTTTGCGCCCACATTTATTTGGCGTTTCTTTCCGATCTTGAAGGCCGCGTTAGCCCGTTTGGGTAAGCGCGGGAAGAATCTTGTCCTCGATCGCGGCGCGGTCAAGTTCTCCGAAAATCGCCACCTCGATCCTTGGCCCCGGCGCGATCACGAACGTCGCGGGAACGCCGCGCGCGCCGAGGGCGCGTTGCAGAAACCCCCGGTTGTCGGCGCCCACGGCACGGTAGGGATTTCCGCGTCGGGTTAGAAAGTCTCGCGCGTGCTTGGCCTCGTCCTTCACATCGGCGCCGAAGATTGGCGCGAGGTCGCGCGCCGCGAGATCGACGAGCAGCGCATGTTCCTCGATGCAACTCGGACACCAACTCGCCCAGAAATTCAGGATCGACCGACGCCCCGCGAGGTCGGCGGCGGAAAATCCCGCTACCGGCTCACCATCCGGCCGAGCGAGTCCAGGCACCGCGGCGAGTTCGAATTGACCGAGCGTGAAAGGATTGAACAGACGCGCGCCAATGTCCTTTCGGGTCCACAGAAATCCCGCCAGACCCGCCCCGCTTCCAAGACAAGCGAGGCCGATAGCCGCCCCCAAAACACCACGTCGTGTCGCGCGACCGCTATGTTGCGATGCAATATTTTCGGCGCCGTTTTGCATTCCGCAGTCCTCTTTCCCATCGCCACGACCGAGTGGAAGTCTTAATAACCACTTAAATCGCCCGCCGGCCTCGCCCGCGCAAGCACTCCGCCCGTTGTCGGTCGCGGAACGCCCGTCGTGGTCGGAAAGGTCAGCGGAAGCCCCTCCAATACACGCGCCGCGAGAAATCCAAACGCCTGGGCCTCCAGATAATCCGAAGACCAACCCACGACCTCGGCGGTGGTCACCTTGCACGGAAGGCGCAAGGCCAGTTCCCGCACGAGGATCGGATTGCGCGCCCCGCCGCCGCAGACGATCAGCAATTGCGGCTCCTTCGGCAGGTGGGGAAACAGCCGCAGCACGGAAGCGGCGGTGAAGGCGGTCAGAGTGGCGGCGGCGTCCTCAGTTGAGAGATTACTTATTATGTTAGGTGAAAAAGTGTTTCTATCTAAGGACTTTGGCGGCGAAACCTCAAAGAATGGATGAGATAGCAAACGCAGCAAAGCCGCTTCGTTCACGCGTCCTCGCGCGGCGGTATGACCATGGCGGTCGATCGGCGCCCCGGTGCGCTGGAGCATCAGATCATCGATCAGCGCATTGCCGGGACCGGTGTCGCAAGCGATCGGCTCGTCGCCATCCGCGATATAGGTGACATTGGCGACGCCGCCGATATTGAGCAAGGCGACCTCGCCGCGCAATCCGCCAGCTACAACCAGAGCGCGATGAAAGACCGGTACGATCGGCGCGCCTTCGCCGCCAGCGGCGATATCGGCGGCGCGGAAATCATAGGCGACATCGATGCCGAGCCTGGCCGCCAAGGCCGGCCCATCGCCGATCTGGATGGTCAGGCGTTGCTTTGGGCGGTGCAGCACGGTTTGGCCGTGGAACCCGATTATCGAGATGCTGGCGGGGTCGATCGCATTCTCGCGCAGGAAGTTTTCGACGGCCTCGGCGTGCCGATCCGTCACCATGCGCTCGGCGAAAGCGAGCACGCCAGGACGCGCCGAGCGGTCCTCCAGCGTCGCGCCCTCCGCCAAGGCGCCGCGCAGCAGGGCGCGGTCGGCGTCGGAATAGGGATAGGCGCCCGCTGGACCAAAAGACAGGCTGGACTCGCCGTCGGTTTCGACGAGGGCTACGTCGACTCCGTCCATGGAAGTGCCGGACATTAGTCCGATGGCGCGATATAAGGGCAACGCGGTACTCCTACGCAACAGGCTCGCAGAATAACGCGAAGGAGCAAAGAAACAATTTCGCGAACGGCCCGATGCCCCCTAAAACACACCCGCATCCCTCGACGTTTCGCGGCTTTCTTCGAAGCGAGGCGGCCGGCGGCCTCGCGCTCATGTTTAGCGCGGCCTTGGCCCTTATCGTCGCCAATTCGCCCATGAACTCCGATTACGAAGCCGCCTTGGCGGCGCGCGTCGGTCCGTTGTCTGCGCTGCATTGGATAAACGACGGACTAATGGCGGTGTTTTTCCTGCTGGTCGGGCTCGAGATCAAGCGCGAGCTGCTCGACGGCCACTTGCGCCACCGGTCGGCGCGCATCCTGCCGGGGGTGGCGGCGCTCGGCGGCATGATCCTGCCGGCTCTCATCTATGCGGCGCTCAATTTCGATTCGTCTTCGAGGCTGCGCGGCTGGGCCATCCCAGCCGCGACGGACATCGCCTTCGCGCTGGGGATCCTGGCTCTGCTCGGCCCGCGCGCGCCAGCTTCGCTAAAGGTGTTCGTGACCGCCCTGGCTATTTTGGACGATCTAGGGGCGATCGCGATAATCGGCGTCGCCTATACCGACCAGATTTCGGCTCCGTGGCTGTTGGCGGCGGGAGTCACGCTGCTTTGCCTGGCCGTGCTCAATTGGTTTGGCGTGAGGCGGCTGCTTCCGTATCTGGCGTTTGGCGCCGCGCTTTGGCTGTTCGTTTTAAATTCCGGTGTTCACGCAACGCTCGCTGGCGTGTTGCTGGCGGCCGCGACACCGCTCGGCTCGAAGGACGCCGACGAGGGTGAGCGCAGCCCGCTCCATCGGCTCGAAAACACCCTTCAACCTTATGTAGCCTTTTTGATCCTGCCCTTGTTTGGCTTCGCCAACGCCGGATTAACCTTCAGCGGCGGATTTTCGGCGGATGCGGCGCCTGTCGCCATCGGCGTGGCGGTCGGGCTATTCCTGGGCAAGCAACTCGGCGTATTCGGCGCGGTGGCGCTTGCGGTCCGGACGGGATTGGCCGCGAAGCCGCGCGGCGCGAGCTGGTCGCAAATCCATGGCGTCGCGCTGCTGTGCGGCGTGGGCTTCACGATGAGCCTTTTCATCGGAGAAATCGCCTTCGATGGCGACCGCGGACTTGTCGCGCAGGTGAAGCTTGGAGTGCTGGCGGGCTCCCTTGCTTCTATCATCGCGGGAGTCCTGCTGCTGCGACGCGGCGGCGACAGACCGTCATAGCTTATTTCGCCATGCAGTCCTTGATTTCGCTTTCTTTCTTCATGCGCTCGAATGTATCCACGCAATAGCGCTCGAGATCGGGCCGTAGTCTCGGGTCGCCGGCGTTGGCGCGTATGCTGAGGGCGCCCTCCAGCAGTTCCTTTTGGGCGGCGTGAACGCGATCCTTGGACAACAGGGACGAGCATTCCTCGTAACGCTTCAGCAGCGCGTCGCATTGCGGAACGCCAGTGGGATCCATCGCGAGGGCGGGAGAAGCGGCAAAAAGCGCGAAACCACGCACAACGACGATTTTCACGGGACCGAGATCCTCTTATGGCCGAGTTGAGCTGGCGCGGACCATAATGAAAATGCGCTCAAAATAAAATGGGCGGCGGGCCTTTCCTTGGACCCGCCGCCCCATTC
>JBAWEN010000258.1:0-1844 GCA_049591215.1 Methylocystis sp.
TGATCCGACGGCGACCCCTGCATGTTGACGTCATAGAAGTCTCGATCCCCAGCTTGCTTCGTGACGATATTGATCGCGCCGCCCGCCGTTCCGCGACCGGCGTAGCTCGACCCCGGTCCACGCAGGATTTCCACCTGCTCGGTATAGAAATTTTCGCGAATGCTGACGCCGGGATCGCGTATGCCGTCGACGAACACGTCGTTGCGCGCGTCGAATCCGCGGATGAAGAAGCGGTCGCCAAAGGCGTTGCCGCCCTCGCCGGTTCCAAGGGTCACGCCGGCCGTGCTGCGCCCAATCTCGCGAAGGCTGGTGGCGTTCTTATCCTCGAGCACTTCTTTTGTGAGCACGGTGATCGTCCGCGGCGTGTTCAGCACGGGCTCGGTGAATTTGTTCGATGACAATCGGTTGACTTTATAGGGCGCCGCCGGATCCGCATAAGGATCGGCGTCCGCCGGGACCGCGTTGTCGGGAGCGGCGCCAGGGACGCCCGCTCCAGAGGCTCCGGCTCGAGCGGCCGTTTGAGCGCCCGGAACAACAATTCCCTGACGAGCCGCCGTGTGGAGCGTCGGGCGGCGCGCGGATCGCGGCTTGGCGGCACGATGAGAGACCGCCGAAAGCGCGGCGGCGGGACGCGGCTTTTCCTTCGGGGCATCGACCTGAACCGCCGGCAATGAGGTCGTGGTTTCCGCGTGCACGGCCACGCCGACGCCCGCCGCAAAAATCGCGGTGGCCCCAAGGATCTTTGCCGAGGCGCCATCTTTGCCGGGAACCGCGTTAACCGCGGCTCTCTGAAGGCTTCGCAACGATATCGGCGCTTTGACTTTGCTCATCGCTCTCTCTCGCTTTATATTTACGTTACCGTGACGCCGCCCGTTGTTATTTCCAGAGCGTGGCTAATCGTAGGTTCACTATATGGCCTCGTCAATGAATCTGGAGGCAGATTGGAAGCCTTGTAACAGAGATGTATTTTGAACAATCCACACACATACTTGTGTCATGTTCCTAACATTGCCATGAAGCATAGTCTGGAATTGTTCTATTTCCAAACGGGAGGTATTATCTGCTCAATACGCGATGCGCCGCCGAGCGCGAAGCAATCGCGACGCCACCGCGCAGGCGGATAGAGACGCGACGCTATACGGCGATCCACGATGCCGAGCGGCTGCAAAAACGCCACGACCGGCCCCGGCTTTCCGGCGTCGTCATGGTCGAAAGCGGGCGCGAAATCCCCGGACCAAGTCCGGGAACTGGCGAGGTCGCGCGAGAGACCCGCTTCTACCTCACGTCCCTAATCCTGCCCGCTGACGCCGTAGGTCCGATGATCCGCGATCGTTGGACCATCGAGAACAGCCTGCATTGGGTCTTGGACATGGTCTTCCGCGACGACGAATGCCGCGTGCGAACCGAAAACGCTCCAGCAAACTTCGTCACGCTCAAACACGTGGCGAGCAACTTGATCCGCAAAGCGCCGGGGAAAGACTCCCAACGCCTAAAACGAATGACCGCCGCATGGGACGACGACTTCCTCGCAAGCCTCGTCGCAGCTTGAAATCCTTCACCCGATTCCCCCGCTTGAGACGCCCTCCACAGAAAAGGAAAGCAAGCCTCACCGCCATTTTCCGGGAGTAATCTCGTTCGTCAGGCATAACACCCGCGAAGTAAAGGTTTGATCAAACTGAAACGGAACCTCTGAAGACACGACTGAGAATTATACCACATATAGTGGCAATAAGTGATAAGACAGCAAGTTGATAGACCCCAAGCCAATCGTACACACCAAAGGTGAAAACAGGATCTACCAAGAAGAATTCGCAGATCTCTAGGGCAGATAGAGCCGCTAGAGC
>JBAWEN010000259.1:0-3611 GCA_049591215.1 Methylocystis sp.
CCGTCCGATGAGCGACCTCGACCTTGGTGTCGTCGGCAATTGTTGTTTCGCGGCCCTGATCGACCGGGATGCCCGCGTCGTCTGGTGTTGCACGCCGCGGTTCGACGGCGATCCGGTGTTTCACTGCTTGCTCGGCACACCGTCGGATGCGGAGGGGTCGGGCGTTTTCGCGATTGAACTCGAAGATCATACTAAAAGCGAACAACACTACGACGGCAATACCGCGATCCTCGTGACGACGCTTCATGGCAAGCACGGTTCGCTCCGCGTGACGGATTTCGCGCCGCGCTTCTGGTGGCGAGATCGGACGTTCTATCCGCAAATGCTCGTGCGGAGGCTCGAGCCGCTGTCCGGCAGTCCCCGCATTCGAATTCGCCTGCGTCCACGCTTCGACTATGGCGCGACGACGCCGAGTCTGACGTGGGGCTCGCATCACATCCGCTATATCGGCTCCAACGCGACGTTGCGCCTGACCACCAACGCCCCCATCGACTATATCCGCGAAGAGACGCTGTTCAACCTTAGCCATCCGTACGACCTCGTTCTGGGCGCGGACGAAACCTTGACAGAAGGCGTCGAGCAGACCGCGCGAGCGTTTGAAAAGCGCACGAAGGACTATTGGCTACAGTGGTCGCATCGATTGGCCATACCCTTCGAGTGGCAGGACGCGGTCATTCGCGCCGCGATAACGCTCAAGCTCTGCACTTATGAACCCACGGGATCAATCGTCGCCGCCCTGACGACGAGCATTCCCGAGGCTCCCGACACGCAACGCAACTGGGATTATCGGTACTGCTGGGTGCGAGACGCCTATTTTGTCGTGCGGGCGCTCAATCGTCTCGCGGCGGTTCGCAAGATGGAGAACTATTTTGGCTGGTTGATGAACGTCGTGTCGTCCGCGACCGAGGAACACCTCCAACCGGTCTATGGCGTTGGCCGCGAGTCGGTCCTCCTGGAAAAGATCGTGACGACGCTGCCGGGATATCGTGGCATGGGGCCGGTTCGGATTGGCAATCAAGCCTATGAACATCGCCAGCACGACACCTACGGCAACGTGATCCTGGGCGTCGCCCAGGCCTTTCTCGACCGCCGCCTCCTCTCGCCTCCCACGCGAACGGACTTTCTGCACCTTGAAGAAATGGGGCGGCGCGCGCTTGCGTTATTCGATAAGCCCGACGCCGGCATGTGGGAACTTCGATCGCGGGCGTCCGTGCATACGACCTCGGCGGTCATGTGTTGGGCGGCGCTCGATCGCCTTTCGTTGATCGCCGACTATATCGCCGAGCCGGAACGCGCGCGGCATTGGCGGGAGAAGGCCGATCAGGTGAAGGAAACCATTTTGAGCCGTGCGTGGTCGCGGCGGCGAAACGCCTTTGTCGAGTCGTTCGACGGCGAGTATCTCGACGCCGGCGTATTGTTGATGGTCGAGGTCGGCTTCATCGAACCGAACGATCCGCGAATGATCTCGACCATGGAGCGGATCGAGAGTGTCCTCGCGCGCGGCCCCCATCTCCTGCGCTATGAAGCCGCCGACGATTTTGGGACGCCGAAGACGGCGTTCAACACCTGTTCGTTCTGGCGCATCGACGTCTTGGCGCGCATGGGGCGGACGGAGGAGGCGCGCGAATATTTCGAACAAATGCTCGCATGTCGTAACCGACTTGGGATGATGTCCGAGGACATCGACATTGAAACCGGGGAACAGTGGGGAAACTACCCGCAAACCTATTCAATGGTCGGGATCATCAATTGCGCGATGCGGCTGTCGCGCTCCTGGGAGAAGGCGATATGAAACGTCTCGTGATCGTGTCCAACCGGGTCGTGAACCCGGAGTGCAAAGCGGCTGGCGGCCTCGCTGTTTGCATTTTCGACAGCCTGCGCGAACGCGGCGGCATATGGTTCGGCTGGAATGGCGAAATCGTCGCCGACGAGTCGGGCGTCGGCGTCGCGTGCTCCCGGCACGACAACGTGACCATCATCACCATGCCGCTCACCGAGCGCGACTATCAGGAATATTATCTTGGATTCTGCAATGCGGCGTTGTGGCCGGTGCTCCATTACCGATTGGATCTCGCCCGCTTCACGCAAGAGAGCAGCGAAGCCTATCGACGCGTGAACGATCGCTTCGCGGAAAAGCTGACGCCCTTGTTGACTCCAGGTGATCTTGTTTGGGCGCACGACTATCACCTCATCCCCCTCGCGGAGGGATTGCGGGCGCGCGGCGTTCGCAATCGACTGGGGTTCTTCCTCCACGTTCCGTTCCCGCCGCCCGATGTGCTGTTCGCGATGCCGGAGCATGAGTGGATCATGAACGCATTCGTGCAATATGACGTATTGGGCTTTCAAACGAAATTGGACCAGGCGAATTTCACTCGCTTCGCGTGCGAGCACATGGGCGGCGAGATGGTTTCGGACGAACTGCTGCGCATTGGCGAAAATGTCGTATCCGTTTCCACGATTCCGGTGGGCATCAACGTCGAATCCTTCGCCGCGGCGGCGAGACGTCCAGAAGCCGAAGAGCGCATACAGTGGCTGCACCGGCGCGGCGAGCCGCGGGTGAATATCATTGGGGTCGACCGCCTGGATTACACGAAGGGGCTGCCGGACAGATTCCGTTCATTCAAGCGTTGGCTCGAACTGTTTCCGCGAAATTGCAAGGCGGCGACCTTGATGCAGATCGCCCCGCCGACGCGCGAGGAGGTGAAGGCCTATGCCGACATTCGGCATGAACTCGAAGCGCTTTCCGGCGAGATCAATGGGCAGTTCGGCGACTTCGACTGGACGCCCGTTCGCTATATTCACCGAAACGTCCCGCGCGACACGCTGGCGGCGTTGTACCGAGGCAGTCAAATCGGTCTCGTCACGCCATTGCGCGACGGCATGAATCTCGTCGCCAAGGAATATGTGGCGGCCCAGGATGGCGACAATCCTGGCGTTCTCGTGCTGTCGCGATTTGCCGGCGCGGCCGAGGATCTTCAGGAGGCGCTGATCGTCAATCCCTACGACGCCGACGATGTCGCGCAAGCGATACAGCGCGCGATCTCCATGCGGCGGGAAGAGCGCATCGAGCGTCACGCCGCGCTGCTCGCCAGAGTGCGAGAGCATGACGCAAGCAATTGGATGGGCAAATTTCTGCAGGCGCTGGACGCGCCCTCGATGCCGCTCGCCGCGTGACCGCAAAGCCCGCGGGAACCCTAGTCGACGAGCGTCAGCGGCCGGGAAATGGCTTCGAGCGACTTGCGCTCCGCCGCGACGCCCCATGCCCATTCAACCGCGGCGGCGCCGATCATCAGCATGGCCGCCAGAGCGTAGCCGGCGAAAACCATGGCGCGCGATCCTGTTCCGATGAGAGTTCCAAACAACCACGGACTGAGGACGCCGCCGACGGCGGTTCCCACCGCGTAAAAGGCGGCGATGGCCAAGGCGCGGATTTCGACCGGAAACATTTCGCTCACGGTGAGATAGGCGGAGCTGGCGGCGGCGGAGGCGAAGAAGAACACGATCGACCAACCCGCCGTTTGCTCGGCCGCCGAGATTTGTCCTCGCTCGAAAAGATAGCCGACCGCCAGGAGCAAGACTCCGGAAATGGCGTAGGTGGCGCTAATCATGAT
>JBAWEN010000260.1:0-6131 GCA_049591215.1 Methylocystis sp.
GCTTCACATTCCTGACCGGAGACGTCTCGAATTTCGACTTTCCGGACGGCGAGTTCACGCATGTCGTTCACGCGGCCGCCGACGCGAGCGCGAAGCTCAACGCCGAGGATCCGCTGCGGATGTTCGATAGCGTGATCGGGGGCACGCGTCGGGCGCTGGATTTCGCCGTCGCCAGCAAGGCGCGGCGGTTTCTTCAACTCAGCTCCGGCGCGGTATATGGGCGTCAACCGTCGGAGATGACTCATGTCGACGAGCGATGGATGGGCGCGCCGGATTGCGGCGCCCCTGTGAATTCATACGCGGAGGCCAAGCGCGCCGCCGAAATGCTTTGCGCGCTCCACGCCAAGCAATTCGGCCTCGAAATCTCGATCGCGCGCATCTTCGCCGTGCTCGGTCCCTATCAGACGCTCGACGCGCATTTCGCGGCCGGCAACTTCATCAATGACGCCATGCACGGGCGCCCGGTCGTCGTGCAAGGCGACGGGCGAGCTTGCCGTTCCTATCTCTATGCCGGCGATCTCGTCGTTTGGCTGTTGCGATTGCTCACGCGCGGAGAAGCGGGCCGCGCCTATAATGTCGGGTCGAGCGAGTCCGTGACCATTGGACAACTCGCCGCTCGCGTCGCCGAGTTGATCGGAAACGGCGAACATAAAATTCTCGGCGCGGCGGATGCGGGTTGGAATCCGGGCCGCTACACGCCGTCGACCGCGGCGATCGAGCGCGACCTCGGCGTCACGCGCACGGTGTCGCTCGACGATTCTATTCTACGAACGGCGCTCTGGAATGGATGGAAGCCTCCCCGTTAAGAAAATAGTCGGAATGTGTCGCGGCGTCTCCTTAACGCCACGCTTTCCACAGCTACTTTTGAACGGCTTTCGCCCCCATGCGGTTGTGCGCTAAAAGGCCCGTTCGTCTTCGAATCGGGATAATCGCATGACCACCAGCATAATCGAACGGATCAGCGCGGAGCTAGCGGCGCAAGCCTGGCAGGTTGAGGCGGCGGTGGCGTTGCTGGACGGCGGCTCGACCGTGCCTTTCATCGCCCGCTACCGCAAGGAGGCGACCGGCACGCTCGACGATACGCAGTTGCGCCGGCTCGACGAGCGATTGCGCTATTTGCGCGAGCTGGAGGAGCGCCGCAAGGTCATTCTCGAATCGATCGAGGCGCAGGGCAAACTGAACGACCAGCTTCGCGCGCTGATTCTGGACGCCGACAATAAGGCGCGCCTGGAGGATATTTATCTTCCATTCAAACCCAAGCGGCGCACCAAGGCGCAGATCGCCATCGAAAGCGGATTGGCGCCGCTCGCCGACGCGCTGCACTCGAGGCCCGAGCAAGATCCAAAAACGCAGGCGGCGCCCTTCGTCGACGCCGACAAGAACGTCGCGAGCGCGGAGGCGGCGCTGGAGGGCGCGCGCGCCATTTTGGTGGAGCGCTTCGCCGAGGACGCGGATCTGATTGGCGCGTTGCGCGAGGCCTTCTGGTCGCAAGGCGCTCTGAAATCGAAAGTGCGCGAAGGCAAGGAAAATTCGGGCGTGAAGTTCTCGGATTATTTCGATTTTTCCGAGCCGCTGACCAAGCTTCCCTCGCATCGTATTTTGGCGTTGTTTCGCGGCGAGAAGGAGGAGTTTCTCGATCTCGAAATGATCCCCGAATCAGAGCCCGCCGCCGGCGGCTATGAAAGCCGCATCGCGCGGCGCTTTACGATCGAGGATCGCGGACGCCCCGGCGATCGCTGGCTCGCCGAGACCGTGCGCTGGGCGTGGCGCACCAAGATCGAGTTGCACCTCGGTGTGGACGCGCGCGCGCGATTGTTTCGGCTGGCCGAGGACGAAGCTATCAATGTCTTCGCCAGCAATTTACGCGCTCTCTTACTCGCCGCGCCCGCCGGAGCGAGAGCGACGCTGGGCCTCGACCCCGGGTTTCGCACCGGCGTGAAGGTCGCCGTCGTGGACAAGACGGGCAAGATCGTCGCCACCACGGCTGTTTATCCACATGAACCGCAACGGCGCTGGGACGAAGCCCTGGGCCTGCTAGGCCGGCTCGCGCGCGAGCATGGCGTCGAACTCATCGCGATCGGCAACGGCACGGCCTCGCGCGAGACCGACAAATTGGCCGGCGAACTGATCGCCAGGAATCCCGAACTGAAACTGACCAGGATCGTGGTGTCGGAAGCGGGCGCCTCGGTCTATTCGGCTTCCGAATACGCCTCGCGCGAATTGCCCGATCTCGACGTGTCGCTGCGCGGCGCCGCCTCGATCGCGCGGCGTTTGCAAGATCCGCTCGCGGAACTCGTGAAAATCGACCCCAAATCCATTGGCGTCGGTCAATATCAACACGATGTCTCCGAAACGAAACTGTCCCGCTCGCTCGACGCCGTGGTGGAAGACTGCGTCAACGCGGTTGGCGTCGATGTCAACACGGCCTCGGCGCCGCTGCTCGCCCGCGTTTCCGGCATTGGCGAATTGCTGGCCGCCAATATCGTCGCCTTTCGCGACGCCAAGGGGTCGCTTCGCAGCCGCGCCGCGCTGAAGGAAGTGCCGCGCCTCGGGCCCAAGGCGTTCGAGCAAAGCGCGGGCTTTTTGCGGGTGATCGACGGCGACGATCCGCTCGACCGCTCCGGCGTGCATCCCGAAACCTATCCGCTGGTGCGACGCATTCTCGCGGCGACGAAGAAAGACATAAAGTCGCTGATCGGCGACGTCGCGACCCTGCGGGCTCTAAGCCCCTCGCAGTTCGTCGACGAAAAATTCGGCTTGCCGACCGTGGCGGACGTGCTCGCGGAACTGGAGAAGCCGGGCCGCGATCCTCGTCCCGCCTTCAAGACCGCGACCTTTCAGGAGGGCGTCGAAAAGCTTTCCGACCTCAAGCCCGGAATGATTCTCGAGGGCGTCGTCACCAATGTCGCGGCCTTCGGCGCCTTTGTCGACATCGGCGTGCATCAGGACGGACTCGTGCATATATCGGCCATGTCGAAGACCTTCATCAAGGACCCACGCAGCGTCGCCAAGCCCGGAGACATCGTGCGCGTGAAAGTTCTGGAGGTCGACGCCGCGCGCAAGCGAATTGCTCTTAGCATGCGGCTCGACGACGAAGCGGCGCCGCGCCCTCAAAGAGCCGGACGCGACGCCGCGCCGACCGGAAAACGCCAATTCGAAACGCAGCGGGGCAAACAACCGGAGGGCGGCGGCGCATTGGGCGACGCATTGCTGGCGGCGATGCGCGCCTCCAAGACGGGATTGAAATAGACGCGCCGTCACGCGCCAAGACTTCAGGCGGTTTTGCTCAGCTTCGCGCCTTCTCCCGCCCAAGGATTCGTGTGTTCGAAACGCACGATCAACGCCGTTTTTTCCGTTAGCGCTTTGGGCAGAAGAGTGAGGGCCGCGCGCTCGTCCGCGCGCGCGCCCAGGACCGGAACGATCCAGTTTATTTGTTCGAACGCATTTGGATCATCGAACGCGCCGTCGCAAATGATCGCATCGATTCGTCCCATCTCGCCCCGCAGCAGCCCGCGCATTATCCTGTTCCTCGAGGCGGTATTGGGTTTGGCGGCGTTGTAATTCGCAAGGGCGAGGATCACCTCCTCGCGCGTTTGAACGACGAAATCAGGGCCGTCTTCCAAAGCGCCGGCTTCCGGATCGACGAAGGAACCGAGCACGGCGTCTTTCGGGTCCGCGTCGACCAAGGCGATGTCGAGCCCCGCCGAACTCAGCGCCAGGGCGACGTTGATCGACATGATTGTTCGCGCATGATCCTTGGTCTCGCCGACGAGGGCGATGATTTGCGGCTCGTCGGAGTCCTCGATCAGCGACTGGAAACGAGAGGCGATGGCGTCGATTTCGCTTTCATCCTCTGAACGGCTCGCCACCGGTATCCCCAGACGAGCCAATTCAATCCGCGATCGCGCGCCGAAGGAGGGACGAATGGCGAATCGCGTCGCGTCCGTGACCGTAAACAGGGTCGGCTCGTCCTCGGCTTCAGCGCTTTGGACGGCGGTCAGCTTCGTTTGGCCGGCGCTTCGCATTTCGAGTAAAAGACTCAGCGCGCCGCCGAGCAGCGCGCCCAGCACGAAGCCCGCCGCCATCATCAAGCCCGCGCTGGGCGGAAAGCTGCGCGCGGCCGGCGGCGTCGCGGTCGTGACGATGTGGGTGCTCATCAGATTGCTGGGCTGCGCTTCCTCGGTCTGGCGCGAGCGCGCGAAGAACGACTGATACACGCCGCGATTGACGTCCACTTCGCGTTCCAGGTCTCGCAGCTTGACGGAGGCTTGAGCGGCGACGAGCGCGCGCTGGCGCAATTGCTCCACGTCGCCCCGCAATCGTTCCTCGACATTGCGGGCCTGTTCGAAATCCTTGCTGCTTGAGGCGCGAATGCGCTCGAGTTCGATGTCGACGAGGCGGCGCAGTTCGTTCACCCGGGCCTCGGCGTTTTTCACGCTCGGATGCCGTGGGCCAAGCTCCGCGGAAAGCTCGGCGATTTTTTCGAGCGCGATTGTCTGCTGCGCGCGCAAATTGGTCAGGCTCGGCGCGTTCAATGTCGCCGTCAGCATGCCAAGATCGGCGCCAGGCGCGCGGGCGCGTTTGAGCAATTCGAAGCGCGCGCGCGCGTCATCGAGCCGTGTGCGCGCATAGCTCAATTGTTGATTGAGCTCCTTGAGACTTTGCTCGTCGACATATTGATCCCGCGTGCCCACGAGCCCGTTCGCGGCCTTGTAGTCCTCGACCTGCCGCTCGGCGGCGAGCAGCCGGTCGCGCATTTCGCCCAGACTGGCGCTGAACGAGTTCGTGGCCTGTTTGGCGGCTTCCGTCTGCATGGACAGACGCACGTCGTTATACGCTTGAGCAACGCCGTTCGCGATTCGGGCCGCCTTTTCGGGGCTGCTGCTGGTCGCGGAGATCTCGATGATGAATGTGCGTTCGGGGCGACGGATCACGATGCGCTGAGCGAGAGTCCGCTCGGCGTTGAGCGCGGCCTCGGAGTCGCCCGCCGAAGAAGGCGGGCGTCCAAATAGCGTGCTCAACAGGCCGCCGCCGCCGGCGAATTCCGGATCGGTCGCGAGTCGTTCCTTGGTCACGACGCGCTCAAGCACGACGCGGGAGGTAAGAATTTTCGCCTGGGTCTCGACGAAGTTTATGAAGCCGGTCGAATCTTCGTGCGACGCGGAGTCTTCCTTCTCGAGGCCGGGAAGCCCATGTGGATCGAGATATATTTGCGCGGTCGCGACATAGCGCGGCGTGAGCGTCTTGGTCGCGACGAATCCAATCAGCGCGCCCAATATCGCGAGCGTGAGAATCATGCCCTTGCGTCGCCAGGCGAGACGCCACGCCTCGCTCGGAGCAAATTTCCTGTTTTCCGATCCATTGCGGAGCGAAGGCGTCGGATCAGAGTCGTTATTGGCTCCGCCGCGATAATCCAACATGCCAAGTCGTCCGTTCGAGCGCCGTTGTGATCGTTTGAATTCGAAGCGTCCCGTCGACCCGGAGATTATCGTTTTCTTGGTTAAGAAACGGTTCCGAGCGGCCGCTCGGCCATGGAAATTCAAGGAGACATGATCGCGTCGGATGCGCGGCGGCGTTTACCCTTTTTCGTAAATTCATTGCAAATGGACGGGTCGGGGCTATCGTTTCCTCGACGGGATGCTACCTTGCGGCCTCATAGAGGATGAGATGCAGCTCCTTATCAGGCAAGCCCTTGATCAACATGGCCGGCTTTCCGCGCCAGCCGCCACTCTCGACGATGCCGCGGATTTATTCGGCGCGGGGCTCGCTTCCTTTGCCGTGGTTCAGGTTATGCTCGCGCTCGAGGAAAAATTAGGCGTCGAGTTTCCGGACCGGATGCTGAACAGAAAAAGCTTTTCGTCGATAGCCGCGATTTCGGCCTGCTTGACGGAACTGACTTCGGAAAAAGCCGTTGCGTGAAGTCATCGCCCGAATGGCGCGCCGCCCTCGCTTGCTGGGGCGCGAGGGCTGGCGGCCGGATCATTCGCCGGCTCCGCCGCTCAAGACCAGGCTCCGAGTCTGACATGTGCGATTCGTGCCCGTCTTTCCTGGATCGACTGTTCGCCAAGGGCGTTTTGCACGCCACGGGCGTCGACGGACTTTACGCCCGCGGCGAATGTTTCGAGAACGTC
>JBAWEN010000261.1:0-1761 GCA_049591215.1 Methylocystis sp.
GGACACTCTCGCGGCGATCGGACGCCTGCCCGGCGTGAAGCGCGTCACCGCGATGAAGTTTTAGCGCCGTCAGTTCATATGCCAGCCATGGCTGACGATGATCGATTCGCCGGTCAGCGCATTGGTCTTGAACGCCGCCAGCATCAGCGCCACTTCGGCGACGTCGCTCACCATGGTGAACTGTTTGTCGACGGTTTCGCCGAGCATCACTTCCTTGACGACGCGCTCCTCGGAGATGCCGAGATCATGCGCCTGCTGTGGAATTTGTTTCTCGACCAGCGGCGTCATGACGAAGCCGGGGCAGATGATATTGGCGCGCACATTATGCTTGGCGCCTTCCTTGGCCATCGTTCTGGTCAGCCCGAGCAAGCCGTGCTTGGCCGTGACATAGGCGGATTTGAGCGGCGAGGCCTCGTGGCTATGCACGGAGCCCATATAGATCAACGCGCCCGAGTTCTGCGGATACATATATTTCAGGCACGCCTTGGTGGTCAGGAAGGCGCCGTCGAGATGGATGGCCAGCAGCTTCTTCCATTGGGCGAAGGGAAATTCCTCGATCGGATGCACGATCTGGATGCCGGCGTTGGAGACGAGAATGTCCACCGCGCCAAAGGCCTTGGCGGTCGCATCGACCGCGGCGTTGACCTGTTCCTCGTCCGATACGTCGGCCGCCACGGCGATCGCATCCTTCTCGCCGCCGAGTTCGGCCGCCGCGGCTTTCGCGGCGTCGAGATTGAGGTCGGCGATAGCCACGCGTCCGCCGGCCTCGACGAAACGCTTGGCTATGCCATGGCCGATGCCGCTCGCGGCGCCGGTGATGAACGCGACCTTGCCGTTAAGTTCCATTGAGTCGACCCCTTCATTCCGAAAGATAATCGTGGACAACCTTGCCAAGTCCCAGTGTCAAATCGGCGACAATATGGACGGCGGAGACAATATCGCGGACCGGCAACTCCGCGATGGGAGCCAGCGGATGCCAGGCGAGATCGAGCGTCCCCGGACCAGACCAGGCGCCTTTGACCGTGACATCCTCGAGCCGATAATCCACCAACTCCAAAATGCGCGGAGAGCCGTCGACATGCGGGATGAGCTTGAGCAGATAATTCGGGGCAAGCAACGATTTCGTGACCGTTGCGATGTCGAGCGCTTCATATTTGAAGCCCATTACGCCGGTCGCGATGCGCACCGGCCCATAATCGAGCGTTCCGACCAAGGCGTCCTGATGGACGCTCAACGAAGGCTGGCCCAATTTCTTGGGAAAACCCCATAATTCGCGGCCCCCGTAAATTGGCGCGCCGTCGTTGAGGAACATCGCATGGGTGTAAGAGCCGGGCTGTCCATTGAACCGCACCGGAATCACCTGGCCGGACTCGGTGTAGTCGCCAAAGCCGGTGGAATTGGGCATGCGGATGAATTCATATTTGACCAGCGGCTCGTCGAAGGTGAGCGGCTCCGGCAGAATTTTTTCTATCGCCTCGGGGTCGGTGCGATAGGTGATAATGAAATATTCGCGGTCATAGAAGCGATAGGGCCCGCGTGGAAAGGCGGGACTCGTCAGCGGCATGGAGTAGGCGCGGCGGCGTATTTCCTCGATTTTCATGGCTTTGCCTCGCTGATTATTTTGTCGGCGGCGGATCTTGGGTGAGATCGAAAATCTTCACGGCGCCCAGCGGGCGGTCGCGATTGATCCATTGGGGATGAGACAGCGTCTTCTCGACGTCCTTGCGGCCATCCATCCAGTTGCGCTCCATCGTGGCGCGG
>JBAWEN010000262.1:0-5611 GCA_049591215.1 Methylocystis sp.
GCCGTCGCCGCCGGCCTGCTGCTCGAGCACTGGCTGCATTTGCCAAATCTCTCGATGATTTTTCTCGTCGCGGTGATCTTTTGCGCCTTGCGCTTCGGCTTGTCGTCGGCGATCGCGGCGGCCGTCCTCTCCTTTTTCGCCTACGATTATTTTTTCGTCGAGCCGCTCTATAATTTTTCGATCTCGGAGCCGCAAGAGATCCTGGCGCTGCTGGTGTTTCTTGTCGTCGCCATCATCACCGGCCTGCTGGCCGGCCGCGTGCGCGAACATTCGCTGCACATGACCCAGCGCATCGACTCCGCGCGCGCCTTGTTCGAATTTTCGCGCAAGGTTTCCGGCGCCGCCACGCTCGACGACGTGGCCTGGACGGCGGCGGCGCAGGCGCAAAAGGCGCTGGAGGCGCGATGCGTGGTGACGCTCGCGCCCGTCGACGGCGAATTGCGCCTCGCCGCCGCCTGGCCGCCCATCGATGCGTTGGAAGTCGGGGAAATGGGGGCGGCGCGCTGGGCCTTCGAAAAGGGCGAGCCCGCCGGCTGGCGCACCGGAACCTTGCCGAATGTGCGATTTCAGTTTCGTCCGTTGGTCACGCCGCGCGGCGTCGTCGGCGTGTGCGGCGTTCAGCCAAAGCGCGGCGACGAGCCGATTTCGCCGCAGGACGACCGCACGCTGTCATCCATTCTCGATCAGACCGCCATCGCCGTTGACCGCGCGCAGTTGATGGAGCAGTCGATCCGCGCGGCCGCGCTCGAGGAGAACGAGAAACTGCGCACGACGCTGCTCTCGTCGCTGTCGCACGATCTGCGCACGCCGCTGGCCTCGATCACCGGCGCCGTCACCAGTCTGCGCGAACTCGGCGATAAGATGTCGGCGCCGGACCGTCAGGATTTGCTCGCCTCGATCGAGGAGGAGGCGGGGCGGCTCTCGCGCTTCGTCAAGAATCTGCTGGATATGTCGCGCATCGAGGCGGGAGCGCTGGAGGTTCGCCGCGACTGGGTGGACGTGGCCGACGCCGTTCGCGGCGCGGCGCAGCGCGCCCGCAAGAGTTTCGCCGAAATGAAAATCGCCATCAGCGTCGCGCCGAACTTGCCCTTTATCCGCGCCGATGCGAATCTGTTGCAGCAGGTGTTGTTCAATCTGCTCGACAACGCCAATAAATACGGCGGCGGCGCGGCTGTCGCGGTGCATGCGCGACGGGAGGGCGAAGACCTCGTCGTGACCGTCACCGATGAGGGGCCCGGCGTGAAGGCGAGCGACCTCGAACGCATTTTCGAGAAATTCTACCGGGGCGGACGCCCCGACGGCCGCAAGGCGGGAACGGGCCTCGGGCTTTCGATCTGCCGCGGCCTCGTGGAGGCGATGGGCGGCTCCATCGCGGCGCAAAGTCCCGCGCTGCGCAAACGGGGCACCCGCATGGTCCTGCGGTTTCCAGCGGCCGAAGCGCGGGGAGCGGAAAAATGAACGGCGAGCGCATTCTTGTCGTAGACGACGAGCCGGAGATTCTGCGCTGTCTGCGTCCGGCGCTGACGGCTTGCGGCTATGAAGTTCTGTCGGCGGAAACGGGCCGGAGCGCGCTGCACGCCATCGCCTCGCGCGCGCCGGACCTGGTGCTGCTTGACCTCGGTCTGCCGGATATGGACGGCAAGTCGGTCATCGCGCAAGCCGGCGCTTTTTCGAAGGCGCCAATCGTCGTGCTCTCCGCGCGCGATCGCGAGGCCGAGAAAATCTCGGCGCTCGACGCCGGCGCCGTCGACTATGTGGAGAAACCGTTCGCGATCGGCGAACTCATGGCGCGGCTGCGCGCCGCCTTGCGCCACGCCGCCCGCGAGGCCGGAAAAATCGAGCGGGTCGAGCGCGGCGGCTTGGTGATCGACCTCGCGCGCCGCCTGGTGACGAAGCAGGGCGCGGCGGTGAAGCTGACGCCCAAGGAATATGAATTGCTGGCGATTTTGGCGCGCGGCGACGGGCGCCTGCTCACCCACCGGCAGCTGCTGACCGCCGTCTGGGGCCCCGCGCATCGCGACGATTCGCAATATCTGCGCGTCTTCATCGGCCAGTTGCGGAGCAAGATCGAGGATGATCCGGCGAATCCGCGGCTGATCCTGACCGAACTTGGCGCCGGCTATCGATTCGCCGAGGCGGAAGCCTGAATATCCGCCTCGGCGCGTGGACCTGTCGCTCAGCCGTTTCCGCCCCGACCGAAGGCCCTGGAGAATGGCGGCGGGGGCGTCACCGGCATATATTGCAGGTTGAGATTGCCGAGGCCCGCCGAAACGTTGAGCCCGGTGCCGACGGACACCGAGATCGGCTGCAAGGAGATGGCGTTGTTCGAGCCGCCGACGAGAACAGCGCCGCCAGCGCCGGCTCCGGCCGCCACCGAACCCTGAGCGCCGACGTAATCGCCCGTCAACGCGCCGGGGGCGACCTGGTTGGTCGCGGCGACGACCGCCCACACCATTCTCCCGGGACCGCTGATTCCGATATTGGCGCCGACATTCGTGAGCCGCCCGATATAATGGGACGGCGGCCCTCCCGCCTGGTTCTTGAACACGCAGTCAAGCGCCTGATTTTCGGCGATGATCATGCCGACCCCCCCGGACAAATTGCACTGCAGCACGCCCACTTTCGAAGATTGCGCCAGCGCCGCCGCCGAGGCCAGAACCGCCAGCAAAGTCGCTCCGCATAACGCCGGCTTGATGAATGTCATGACCTTCCACCCCCCCTGTTTGACCCCTAGGATCGATCAAGACGTTCCCGGGCCCGCAGACTGAATGTCGCGCTCGGACTTGCGCTTGGCCATGCGACCCCGCGCCGCACCGTCCGGTGCGCGGACGACCTTGCCAGGACGGCGAAGGGCGCCGGAGCGCGCTCGTCACTAGATTCGCTTGTGGGCGGGGCCGCCCGGTTAACCTCTCGTTTACTTTCAAGGCAATACCGTATCTCCGCATCAATGAGAGGCGGAACATGACAGACACGGTGGGAATAGCGGGCGATCGCATTCGCTCTTTTATTGAGCGCATCGAGCACATCGAGGAAGAGATCAAGGCGCTGAACGAAGGCAAGAAGGAGGTTTTCTCCGAAGCCAAGGGCGAAGGCTTCGATGTCAAGGTGCTGAAAGAGATTCTTCGCCTGCGCAAGCAGGACAAGGACGAGCGCGACGAACACGAGTCGCTGCTCGACCTCTATCTCAGGGCGATGGAGTCCGCGGAATCCCCGCGAGCGAAGGCGGCGTAAGATTACGCGCGCGAAAGGAGGGCGCTTGATATTGTCCGCCCTCCTTATTTAATTTCGGGACGCTCGCCCGGTCGTCTGGCCGGGCTTTTTTGTGTGCGAAACGGCTCGTTGGTCTCCACGTCGGCGGATTCGCGCCTCGCCGCGCTCTACCCAAACCGCGCGCGGGAGGTTACACCAAGCGCGTCTTCAGGCTGGACCGAGCACACGTGTCGCAATTATCCGACCTTCTGTTTGAAACGCGGATAGCCGCCGAAAGCTTCGCGGAGTATCTCTCCGGCGGACGCCTGCGGCTCGGCGTGACGGGCCTGTCGCGCTCGGGCAAGACCGTGTTCATCACCGCGCTGGTGCAGCAGCTCACCCGCGCGTTGGCGGCGGGAGCGGGGCGGCGCACGGCGCTGCCGCTGTTACGCGTCCTCGCCGAGGATCGGGTGCAAAACGCGCATCTCGATCCGCAGCCCGACTATGGCGTGCCGCGATTCGCCTATGAGGAGCATCTTGGCGCGCTGACTGGGCTCGACCGCCATTGGCC
The DNA here is from genome assembly GCA_049591215.1 of Methylocystis sp. GTDB lineage: Bacteria > Pseudomonadota > Alphaproteobacteria > Rhizobiales > Beijerinckiaceae > Methylocystis. Next base: position 3,761 of record JBAWEN010000262.1, read on the forward strand.
GAATTCGACACGGCGCATCTCCGAACTCCGCGTGTCGCTGGAATATAAGCCCAAATCCACGTCGATGTTCTCGCGTTCGGGAACCGCGCGGCTCGACATCGACATCGTCGACTATCCCGGCGAGTGGCTGCTGGATCTCCCGCTGCTCGAGAAATCCTACGCGCGATGGTCGCGGGAAACCCTGGAGACGTCGAGCGCGGCGGCGCGCGCGTCGATCGCCGCCGAATGGCGCGGCGCCAATGCGCTGATCGATCCTCTGGCGCGGTTCAAGGAGCCGACCGCGCAGCATCTGGCGTCACTGTTCACGCAATATCTGCGTCACGCCAAGACGGATAGATTCGCGCTGTCCACCCTGCCGCCGGGCCGTTTTCTGATGCCGGGCGATCTCGAGGGGTCGCCGATGCTCAACTTCGCGCCGCTCGTCGTCGAAGAAGGCGCGGTGTTCCCGGCCCGCAGTCTCGCGCTCGAAATGGAGCGGCGCTACGAGGCTTACAAGGCGCAGATCGTGAAGCCGTTTTTCCGCGATCATTTCGCCCGGCTCGACCGCCAGATCGTGCTGGTCGATGCGCTCGCCGCGCTCAACTCGGGGCCGGCGGCGGTGCGCGACATGGAGACCGCGCTGACCGAGGTGCTCACTGCCTTTCGCACCGGCCGATCCAATATGCTGAGTTCGATCTTCCGGCCGAAGATCGACAAAATATTATTCGCGGCGACCAAGGCCGATAATTTGCATCACACCAGCCACGACCGGCTGGAGGGCATTCTGCGCCTTCTGACCTCTCGCGCCATCGCCCGCGCGGAAGGGGTCGGCGCGAGGATCGACGTGGTCGCGCTGGCCGCGGTGCGCGCGACCCGCGAGGCGGTGGTCAAGCACGACGGCGAGACGCTCCAGGCCATCGTCGGCACGCCCATCGCCGGCGAGCGGATCGGTCTCGACGCGTTCGACGGGTTGGCCGAGGGGGCGATCTTTCCCGGAGAATTGCCCGCCGATCCAAGGCTGGCGTTTCGCGGCGACGCGCTGGCAGTGCCGGAGGAGGAGGCTGATTTCCGCTTCCTCAAATTCCGCCCGCCGGTCGCGCAACTCGGACGCGACAGCGAAGCCTTGCCGCTGCCGCATATCCGCCTCGACCGGGCGATGCAGTTCCTGCTCGGCGACCATCTCGAATAAGCCGCGCGCAGGCCCCCGTCCAACACCGCGAGCCCATGACCAACGACATCCAACCTTTCGAAGAAATCCGCCTACTGCTGCTCGACCTGCCGCCGCCTTGCGCGAAGAGCGCCGAGGCGGCGCGGGCGCGCGACGCGCGGCTTACAAAGCCGCCCGGCGCGCTGGGGCGGCTGGAGGAGATCGTGCAATGGCTCGCAGCGTGGCAGGGCAGGGCGGAGCCGACCATCGAAATGCCCGTCGTCACGGTGTTCGCCGCCAATCACGGCGTCGTGGCGCAAGGCGTCTCCGCCTTTCCGCCCAGCGTCACCAAGCAGATGCTCGATAATTTCACCGCCGGCGGCGCGGCGATCAATCAGATCTGCAAGAGCTTCGGCGTCGGCCTGAAAGTATTCGAACTGGCGCTGGAGCACCCGACGCAAGACTTCACGCGGGGGCCGGCGATGGAGGAGGCCGCCGCCGCCGCGACGCTGGCCTATGGCATGGAGGCGATTCTTGGCGGCGTCGATCTTCTGGCGCCGGGCGAGATGGGCATCGGCAACACCACTTCGGCGGCGGCGATTTACGCCGCGCTCTACGGCGGCCCGGCCGCGCGCTGGACCGGGCGCGGCACGGGCGTCGACGACGCTGGGCTCGCGCGCAAGAACGCGGCGATCGACGCGGCGCTGGCGCTGCACGGGCCCCAT
>JBAWEN010000263.1:0-11188 GCA_049591215.1 Methylocystis sp.
GCGGCTCCGCTTCTCGTCATCGCCGGGGCCGGGTCCGGCAAGACGAACACGCTCGCCCATCGCGTCGCGCATTTGATCGTCAACGGCGCCGACCCCCGCCGTATCCTGCTGATGACCTTCTCCCGTCGGGCGGCGGCCGAGATGACGCGCCGCGTCGAGCGCATCCGCGCGCAGGCGATGGGAACCAGCGCCGGGCACATGACCGACGCGCTCGCCTGGGCCGGCACGTTCCATGGAATTGGCGCGCGAATCTTGCGCGACTACGCCGAGCAGATTGGGCTCGATCCCAATTTCACGATCCATGACCGGGAAGATTCCGCCGATCTGATGAACCTCGCCCGCCATGAACTTGGCTTCTCGAAGACGGCGAGCCGGTTCCCGACCAAGGGAACCTGCCTCGCCATTTATTCCCGCGCCGTCAACGCCGAACTGCCGCTCGACGAGGTGCTGCGAGACGCCTTTCCCTGGTGCGCCGGATGGCGGGCGCAACTGCGCGATTTGTTCGCCGCTTACGTCGAGGCCAAGCAGGCGCAAAACGTTCTCGATTACGACGACCTTCTGCTCTACTGGGCGCGGACCGCCGCCGAGCCGGCGCTGGCGGACGACATCGGGGCCAGGTTCGACCATGTTCTGGTCGACGAATATCAGGACACCAACCGCTTGCAATCCTCGATCCTGCTGGCGTTGAAGCCCGGCGGGCGCGGCCTCACCGTCGTCGGCGACGACGCCCAGTCGATTTATTCGTTCCGCGCGGCGACCGTCCGCAACATCCTCGATTTCCCCAACGCCTTCAGCCCGGCGGCCGATATCATCACGCTCGATCGCAACTATCGCTCGACGCAGCCGATCCTGGCCGCCGCCAATGGCGTGATCGAACTCGCCCGCGAGCGTTTCACCAAGAATCTGTGGACCGAACGCCAATCGGCGGAGCTGCCGCGAATCGTCAGCGTGCGCGACGAGGCCGATCAGGCCCGCTACATCGCCCAGCGCGTGCTGGAAAACCGGGAGGCCGGCGCGAGCCTCAAGCAGCAGGCGGTGCTGTTCCGCGCGTCGCATCACAGCGGCCCGCTCGAACTGGAGCTAACCCGTCGCGACATTCCGTTCGTCAAGTTCGGCGGGCTGAAATTCCTCGACAGCGCCCACGTCAAGGACATGCTGGCGGTGCTGCGCTTCGCCCAAAACCCGCGCGACCGGGTGGCGGGCTTCCGCATCATGCAGCTTATGGCTGGCGTCGGGCCGTCGACGGCGCGGCGCGCGCTCGACCTGATGGCGGGCAGTCCCGATCCGATATTGGCTCTTTCGGCAATTCCCGCGCCGCCGCGCTCGGGCGACGACTGGACCGGCTTCGTCGCGACGCTCCAACATCTTCGCTCGGGCGAGGCCGGCTGGCCCGCCGAGATCGCCTGCGCGCGGCGCTGGTATGAGCCCCGGCTCGAGCGCATTCACGACGACGCCGCATCGCGCCTCGCCGACCTGCTGCAACTCGAACAGATCGCGGCGGGCTATCCCTCGCGCGAGCGCTTCCTCACGGAATTGACGCTCGACCCGCCGGACGCGACCAGCGATCAGGCCGGCGCGCCTGTTCTCGACGAGGATTACCTGATCCTGTCCACGATCCATTCCGCCAAGGGACAGGAATGGAAATCGGTGTTCGTCCTCAACGCCGTGGACGGCTGCATCCCGTCCGATCTTGGCGCGGGGACGACGGCGGAAATCGAAGAGGAGCGCCGGCTGCTCTATGTCGCCATGACCCGGGCGAAGGACAGCCTGCACATTGTCGCGCCGCAACGCTTCTTCACCCATGGCCAGCATGCCCAGGGCGATCGCCACGTCTACGCCTCGCGAACCCGCTTCATTCCGGCGGCGCTGCTGCATCGCTTCGAATGCGTGACATGGCCGCTGGCGACGGCGGAGGCGGGCGAGCGGCAGGCGGCGAGGCAAGTGCGCGTCGATGTCGGGGCGAAGATGCGCGACATGTGGCGATGAGGCCGATCTTGGCGTCGCCCGGAGATCGGCGCCGCGCTGGATGGAGAATGAAATCGCCAAGGGAGGCTGGCGGACGGGAGTATTCGAGTCCTATTATTTGACGAGCTTGTTTCCGTCGGCGTCTTCGACCGCCGTAACCGTTAGAAAGAAAGAAGCCTTGTGGAGGATTTCCTTGGTGACGGAACTCCAATCGCCAACAGTGTCGGCATCGAGGGCGACATGCTGGGACTCTCCCGGCGCGAGTCCGCCAGGCATGGCGTAATCGATATTATTGTCGGCGTAAGGAACGGATCTACTCGGGGCTTTCAAGACGGCTCGCAGCGATAGCTGTTTAATCGTCACGCGCCCTTTGTTTGAAATGTTGAAGGATATAATCGGCCGCTCCAGCCCGCCATATTTTTGCAAGGTGAATTTGCGAAACGCGAAGTTCTGATTTGAGATTTTGATTGCGTCGATCGTCGCGGGCGCATGGGTTTCGATGGTGTTTAATGTTGTTATGTCCTGCGATAGCGCGACGTCGAACCACATCACTCCAAAAATCAACGGCAAGGCTATCGGCTTGAAGATCCCAGACATGCGCCTCCTCCGTTTCAGCCCAAATATCATTGGCGAGCCTCCGCCATATTCACGTGGCTTGACCTCAAAGCTGCGGGAAGATCGAGACTCCCGTCGAGACTTCGCCCGGCGTCGGCAGTCTTGACTTGTCCCAGCCGCCGCCAAGCGCTTCGATCAGCGCGACGCTGGCGATGAAGAGATTCTGCCGCGTCGCCAGCGCGGCCTGTTCCGCCGATAGCAGCGCGGCCTCGGCGACCACCACGGAGGTGAAAGCCACGGCTCCGGCGAGATATTGATTGAGATAGACCGTAACCGCCTTGCGCGCCTCGACGACGGCGCTCTCCTGAACTTTGAGCTGCGCGCTCAGCACGCGGACCCCCGCGAGCTGGTCCTCGACCTGCTGAAACGCGGTCACGACGGTTTGACGGTAATTGGCGACGGCTTCCAGATAAGTCGCCTTCGCGGAGTCGACCTGCGCCGAGCGCGAGCCGCCGTCGAACACGGTCTCGAGCGCCATGCCGCCGATGGCCCAGAATTCATGCGCCGGATTGATCGGAAGCGGCATCATGCCGGTGTAGCCAAAATCCGCCGAAATCGACACGTCCGGATAATAGGCGGCGATGGCGACGCCGATCAGCGCGTTCTGCTGCTGCATCATGCGTTCGGCGGCGGCTATGTCCGGCCGGCGCTCCAGCAGCTGGGACGGCACGCCGACCGGGAAAGGTGGAATGGCGCCCCTAAGCAGCATCGCCGGCAGGTTCACCTCGCTTGGCGGCTTGCCGATCAGCATGGCGATCGCGTGCTGCAACTGCGCGATTGTCTCATTGGTGCTGATGGCAGCGGCCTGCGTCGACATAAACTGCGTCTCGGCGCTGACGACATCGGCCTGCGAGACCGTGCCCGCCCTATATTGATTTTGCGTGATCGTCAGGGTCTTTTTATATTCCGCGGCGGTCTTTTCCAGCAGGCTTCTGAACGAGTAGGCCGCGCGCAGATTGAAATAAGCCATCGCGAGCTGCGCTTGCGCCGTAAGTTTGGCGTTGGTGAGATCGGCGGCGCTGACCTGAGCGCCCGCGATATTGCTTTCGATCTGGCGGCGGATCTTCCCCCAAACATCTAGGTCCCAGGTCAGCGCGGCCTGCGTCGTGTAAACCGTGGTCGTGACGCCATGCCGGCTCGTCGCCGCTCCGCTCCCGCTGGAGACGACCGCGCCGCCACTCGCCGTGGTCGTGGAAGAGCCGCCGAGCAGCGCCGAGCCGGTGTAGGTGCGGGTGGCGTTGTAGCTCGCCGTCACGGTCGGAAATAGCGCGGCTTGCGCCGTGCGAATGAGCGTGCGCGCCTGTTCATAGGCAGCCGCCGCCGCCGCGACGGTCTGATTCGAGATTTCGATCTGGCGCTCGAGCGAATCGAGCACGGGGTCTTTGTAGACCAGCCACCACGGCCCCGCGTCAACGCTTTCCCAGGGCGCCGCGACCTTGAAGCCCTTAAGCGCTTTGCCCCGCAACTCCTTGAAGTTTTGCGGTACGGGAGCGAGCGCCGGAACATAGTCGGGGCCAACCTCGCAGGCCGATAGCGCCGCCGCCGCGAAAAGCAACACGCCTCTCGTTATTCCCGAGGCTTCCCGCGCGCGACGAGAATTGCGACCCGCGACAGCGGCGCGCGACTCGCCGCGCTCAGCTCGATCGCTCATCGTGGCTTTCCCTGATTCGCGCCCATTGCGCGGCTTGACGGCGTTTGGACGAAGCTTGATCAAAATCCCGCCCGGTCGCAAGCTTGACTGTACTTGGTTGATGCTGCAATAGTGATCTTGCCGCGTCAAGACATCGCGGCGGTATTCCCCAGAATTACTGCGAGCCGCTTATTTTTTTCTGTGTTTAGCCGAGAATCGCCTTGTTGCGTGGAGCGGGCTTTTTGCTCATGTTGCGCGTGCGATTCGAGTCGGTTAATTTGGCCGACGCACCGCCAAGCTGGGCTTTGTGCTTAAGCGTCAAGTCGGTGGAACGATGATTTCGGAAGAAATAAACGCAGGGAACAAGAACAGCCGCGGCGAGCGTACTCGGCGCGCGGCGCCAAGGGTTCTCATCGCCCTGTTGTTGATGTTCGGCGCCTACCAGTTGGCGCGGGTGTTATTGTCTCGGGGAACGCAAACGAAACAGACGCAAAGCGCTGTTTCGATCAAGGCCGCGACCGTCGGCAAAGGCGATATCAGAGTCATCGTCAACGGTCTTGGCACGGTGTCGCCGCTCGCGACCGTCAATGTCGTGACGCAAATCAACGGCCAGCTGACGCAAGTCGCCTTTCGCGAAGGCCAGATGGTCAAGAAGGGCGATTTTCTGGCGCAGATCGATCCGCGCCCTTACGAGATTTTACAGGCGCAATACGAGGGCCAGCTCGTACACGACCAGGGACTGCTCGACCAGGCGAAAATCGACCTGGCCCGCTACCAAACGCTGTTGCGGCAAAATTCGATCGCGCGACAGACCGAAGAGGATCAGGTCTATCTCGTCAAGCAGTACGAGGGGTCGGTGAAGACCGATCAGGCGCTGATCGACGCGCAGAAGCTCAATCTGATCTACGCGCACATCATCTCGCCGGTCGATGGCCGCATGGGCCTGCGTCTCGTCGATCCCGGCAATTACGTGCAGACCTCGAACACCAGCATGATCGCGGTCATCACCCAGTTGCAACCGATCACCGTCATTTTTCCAGTCCCCGAGGACGAGTTGCCGAACATCATGCCCAAGGTGAACGCGGCGGTTCCATTGCAGGTCGACGCTTACGATCGCGCCAATGTAAAGAAACTGGCGACCGGCCGACTGCTGACGATAGACAACGAAGTCGACACCACCACGGGCATGGTCAAGCTGCGCGCGCAATTCGAGAACACCGAGAACAAGCTGTTTCCGAGCCAGTTCGTCAATGCGAATCTGCTGCTCGACACGCTGCGCGGCGTCGTCACGATCCCAACCGCGGCGATCCAGCGCGGCGCGCCCGGCGCCTATGCCTATGTCGTCGGGGCCGACAATACGGTCGCCGTCCACGTGCTAAAGCTTGGGCCCACGGATGGCGACGTGGCGCAGGTGATTTCCGGGCTCGCGCCCGGCGACCGCGTCGTGACCGAAGGAACCGACCGGCTGCGCGAAGGCACGCTCGTCGAAATCCCTGACGACGCCAAGAGCCCGGCGCAATCACAGCCGCGAAAATAACCCCAGCGGGGGTCACGAGCGAGCGAAAGTCGATGAACGTTTCAGAGCCTTTCATCTTGCGCCCGGTCGCGACGATCCTGCTCATGGTCGCGATCCTGCTCGCCGGCGCCTCGGCCTTTCGCCTGCTGCCGCTCGCCACGCTGCCGGCGGTCGACTATCCGACGATCCAGGTTCAAACCTTTTATCCCGGCGGCAGCCCCGAGGTCATGACCTCGGCGGTCACGGCGCCGCTCGAAGTGCAGCTTGGCCAGATGCAGGGCCTCAATCAAATGCTGTCCGCGAGTTCGGGCGGCGCCTCGATCATCACGCTGCAATTCAATCTCGACATTTCGCTCGACGTGGCCGAACAAGAAGTGCAGGCGGCGATCAACGCGGCCAACAATCTTTTGCCGGCGGATCTGCCGGCGCCGCCGATCTACGCCAAGGTCAATCCCGCCGACGCGCCGATTCTAACGCTCGCGGTCACGTCGAAGACCCTCTCGCTGATCGATCTCGAGGATTTGAGCGAGACGCGGCTCGCGCAAAAAATCTCGCAGCAGCCCGGCGTCGGACTCGTGACCATAAGCGGCGGCCACAGGCCCGCGGTGCGGGTGCAGATCAACCCGCGCGCGCTCGCCGCCTATGGCCTCAACATTGACGACGTGCGCACGATCATCGGCAACTCCACCGTCGATACGCCGAAAGGCAATTTCGACGGCCCCGCGCAGGCGTCGAGCATCAACGCCAACGACCAGCTCACGACGCCCGAGGAATATAAGGCGATCCTCATCGCCTATCGTAACGGCAATCCGGTGCGTCTGTCCGACGTCGCCAACGTCATCAAGGGGCCCGAGAACAGATTTCTCGCGGCCTGGAGCAACCACACGCCGGCGATCATTTTGAACATTCAGCGCCAGCCGGGCGCCAATGTGATTCAGGTCGCGGACAACATCAAGCGGCTGTTGCCGCAGATTAAGGAGAACCTTCCGACCGCGGTCGAACTCGATATCATCAACGATCGCACCACGACGATTCGCGCCTCCGTCGCCGACGTGGAATTCGAGCTTGGCCTCGCGGTCATTCTCGTCGTTCTCGTGATCTTCGTTTTTCTGCGCACCTTCGCGGCGACGCTCATCCCCAGTCTCTCCGCGCCATTGTCGCTGATCGGTTGTCTCGGCGTCATGTATCTGCTGCGCTTCAGCCTCGACAATCTCTCGCTGATGGCGCTCACGATCTCGACCGGCTTCATCGTCGACGACGCGATTGTGATGATCGAGAACATCGCCCGCTACGTCGAAGGCGGCGAAGAGCCGATGCAGGCGGCGCTGCGCGGCTCGGGACAAATCGGCTTCACCATTATTTCGCTGACCGTCTCGCTGATCGCGGAGCTGATTCCGCTGCTGTTCATGGGCGACGTGACCGGACGGCTGTTCCATGAATTCGCGATCACGCTCGCCACGACGATCGTGATCTCCGCGGCGGTCTCGTTGACCCTGGTGCCGATGATGGCGGCGCGGCTCATCCGTCATCGCCCCGACGCCGAACGCAATCGCTTCGATCTCGCGGCGGACCGCGGCTTCAAAAAAATCATCGAATATTATGGCCGGGCGCTTGAGGTCGTGCTCGATCATCAAACCGCCACGCTCTTTGTCGCGCTGGCGACCGTGGCGGTGACGGCGGGGCTTTATATATTGATCCCCAAGGGTTTTTTCCCGGTTCAGGATGTCGGGCTGATCCAGGCGATATCGGAGGGGCCGCAAACCGCGTCTTTTTCGGAAATGACTCGGCTGCAGGGCGAACTAGCCGACGCTATCCTCAAGGACCCCGATGTCGAGAGCCTGAGCTCCTTCATCGGCGTCGACGGGACCAACCAGACGCCGAACGCCGGTCGCTTTCTCATCGCGCTGAAGCCTTTCGATCAGCGCGCTCTTTCCGCGAGCCAGATCATTCGCAGGCTCAAGCAGGAAACCGCCCATGTCGCCGGGGCCGCGCTATACATGCAGCCGGTGCAGGATTTGACGATCGACGCCAGCGTCACGCGCGCGCAATATAAATTCGTGCTGGAAAATCCCCACGCCTCCGAATTCGAGCGCTGGACCCCGCAATTGGTGCAGCGGCTGCGGCAGTCGCCCGTGCTCGCCGATGTCGCGAGCGATTTGCAGCGGAACGGCTTGTCGGTGAACTTTACAATCGACCGCGCGACGGCGGCGAGATTCGGCGTCACGCCTTCGACCATCGACAATGCGCTCTATGATTCGTTCGGCCAGCGCATCATCGCGACGATCTACACGCAGTCCAACCAGTATCGCGTCATCATGGAGGCCGATCCGTCGCTGCAAAGCCGGCTCGACAGTCTCTCCGCGATCTATTTGCCGTCGTCGTCCTCGACCACCAACGGCCAGGCGCCGCTCGCGGCCTTCGTATCGGTGCGAGAGGAACCGGCGCCGCTGCTGCTCAGCCATTTCGGCCAGTTTCCCGCGACGACGATCTCGTTCAACCTGGCGCCGAAGGCTTCGCTCGGCGAGGCGATCGAGGCGATCGAGCAGGCCAAGAAAGATATTGGACTGCCCGAGACCTTCATCATGGCCTATCAGGGCGCCGCGGCGGCGTTCCGTGCTTCGCTGACGAACGAACTGCTGCTGATCGCCGCCGCCATCGCCACGATGTACATCGTGCTCGGCGTGCTCTACGAGAGCTTCATCCATCCCATCACGATCCTCTCGACGCTTCCGTCGGCCAGCGTCGGCGCGCTGCTGATCCTCATGTTGTTTGGCTACGAACTCGACATCATCGCGATCATCGGCATCATTCTTCTGATCGGCATCGTCAAGAAGAACGCGATCATGATGATCGACTTCGCGCTCGACGCCGAACGCCACGAGGGGATGGCTCCGCGCGACGCGATCTACCAGGCGTGCCTGTTGCGCTTTCGGCCGATCTTGATGACGACGATGGCGGCGATTCTGGGCGCGCTGCCGCTGATGATCGGCGGCGGCTCGGGATCGGAATTGCGGCGCCCGCTCGGTTACGCCATCGTCGGCGGCCTCATTTTCAGCCAAGTGCTGACCCTCTTCACCACGCCGGTGATCTACCTGTTTTTCGATCGTCTCGCGCGCCGGGTCAAAGGCGTCGCACCCTCTCCCGAGGCGCCGCGATGAACATCTCCGCGCCTTTCATCGCGCGTCCGGTCGCGACGACGCTGCTGACCATCGGCATCGCGCTCGCGGGAGCGCTGGCCTTCTTCGAGCTGCCGGTCGCGCCAGTGCCGCAGGTCGATATTCCGACCGTGAGGGTGCTGGCGCAGCTTCCTGGCGCGAGCCCGGAAACCGTGGCGAACAGCGTCGCGAGCCCGCTGGAGCGCCATCTCGGTCAGATCGCCGACGTGACCGAGATGACCTCCTCGAGCAGTCTTGGCCTCACGAGCATCGCCCTTCAGTTCGGATTGGATCGCGATATCGACGGCGCCGCGCGCGACGTGCAGGCGGGCATCAACGCGGCAAGGGCGGACCTGCCGACGAACCTGCGCACGAACCCGACTTATCGCAAGGTCAATCCGGCCGACGCGCCGATCGTCATTCTGGCCCTGACCTCGAAGACGATGACGCGCGGCCAGATGTACGACGCGGCGAGCAATGTTTTGCAGCAGCGGCTCTCGCAACTGGAAGGCGTCGGACAGGTCATCATCGGCGGCGCGACGCTGCCCGCCGTGCGCGTCGAACTCAATCCCGAGGCGCTGAACAAATATGGCGTCAGCATGGAGGACGTGCGCGCCTCGCTCGCCTCGGCCAACGCCAACAGCCCGAAAGGCGTGATCGAACAGGGTCCGCGGCGCTATCAGATCTACGACAACGATCAGGCCACGCGCGCCGCCGACTATGCGCCGCTGGTCATCGCCTATCGCAACGGCGACGCGGTGCGTTTGAGCGACGTGTCCACCGTCGTGGACTCGGTCGAAGACCTGCGCAACGACGGATATTTCGATGAGGACCCGGCGGTCGCGGTGATTCCCTTCACGCAGCCGGGCGCCAATATCATCGAAACGGTGGATCGCGTCAAAGCGGAATTGCCGCGCATGGAGGCGGCGATGCCCGCCGGCTTGAACGTGAAGATCGCCGGCGACAAATCGCTGACCATCCGCGCGTCTTTGGAAGACACCGAGACCACGCTGGTGATCGCCGTGTTGCTCGTCATCATGGTCGTGTATTTTTTCCTGCGCGACGTGCGCGCGACGATTATCCCGAGCATCGCCGTGCCGGTCTCGATCATCGGCTCGTTCGCCGTCATGTATCTCGCCGGATTCAGCCTCGACATTCTCTCGCTCATGGCCTTGACCATCGCCACGGGCTTCGTCGTGGACGACGCGGTTGTCGTCGTCGAAAACGTATCGCGACACCTGGAAGCGGGAATGCCGCGCCTTGACGCGGTGATGCTCGGGGCGCGCGAGGTCGGCTTCACGGTGCTATCGATCAGCCTGTCGCTGATCGCGGTGTTCACGCCGATCCTGTTCATGGGCGGCATTCCCGGACGATTTTTCCGCGAATTCGCGTTGACTCTTTCTATCGCCATTCTGATTTCGCTCGTCATTTCCCTGACGACGACGCCGATGCTGTGCGCCCTGTTGCTGCGGCCAAAACCTCTTGAGGAGGACCGCGCGAAAAAGAAGCGGACATTCTTCGACCGCATGCTTTCCGGCTATGAGCGCACGCTGGTCCCGGCGCTCTCGCATCCTCGGCTGGTCATGCTGATTTTGTTCGGCGCGATCGCGCTGAACGTCTATCTGCTGATCATCGTGCCCAAAGGCTTTTTTCCACAGCAGGATACTGGGCGCATCACCGGCGTGTTGCGCGGCGATCAGTCGGTCTCGTTCCAGGCCATGCAAAAAAAGCTGGTGGAGATGATCGCCATCACGCGCCAGGATCCGGATGTGGAAAATGTCATCGGCTTCACGGGCGTCGGCAGCGGAGGCAACGCGGCGGCGCTCAACACCGCGTCGGTCTATGTGAATCTTAAGCCGCTCGGCGTGCGCAAAGCCTCCGCCGACGAAATCATCGCACGCTTGCGGCCGAGGCTGGCGCAACTGCCAGGCGGGGAGATTTTCCTCACCGCCATCCAGGATTTTCGCGTCGGCGCGCGCCAGAGCAACGCCGAATATCAATATACCTTGCTTGGCGGCGGACCCGATCTGTATTCCTGGACGCCGAAGCTGGTCGAGGCCTTGCAGCACGGCCACGTGCTTCGCGACGTAAGTTCGGACCAGCAGCTAAAGGCGCTGGAGTCGGATGTCGTGATCGATCGCGACACCGCCTCGCGGCTGGGGCTCACCGCGGCGCAGATCGACAGCACGCTGTATGACGCCTTCGGACAGCGGCAAGTGTCGGTCATTTATCAGGCCAACAACCAATATCACGTCGTCATGGAGATCGATCCGCGCTACACGCAGCGCCCCTCGGAGCTGCAAAACG